>CAMPIG010000134.1 GCA_946886255.1 uncultured Cellvibrio sp.
CACAATCTGGAGAGTGAAATTTATATCGGATGGATTACGGAGGCAGAAGGAATTGCTTTGGGTAATACGGCAGATCGTGTACTGGTACACTTTTATCGGCAAACCGATGTCGGCATTATTGATTACGGTATTGAACGGCTTCAGTATCTGGCGGGTGCAAGCCGTAAAGTGCGTATCGCGCCGATATTTTCCAACGAAGGCCCGGCTAATACGGGTGACCCTACGTCTTATTTTATGGGGCCCTGGTTGGAAACCCATCCTAACGATCAAGCCTACAAAACCTGGATCAATGGCTACAACGCACTGTCTGCGACCTGGAAAAATAATCTCGAAGTGATGGGGCCAACCTGGTTCTTGTACAACCATTTTGCCGATATTAATGTGGGTAAACCCAATCACATTACCGCGAATCCCGTTAACCAACAGGCATGTACTGGTGCTTCAGTGACGCTGTCCGTGGCGAGTTCGGCTTCAACCAAAAATTACTGTTGGATGAAGGACGGGGTATGCCTTGGTGATAGCGCTTATGTGTCTGGCTCGAAAACGGCGACATTAACGCTGAACAATGTTCGTGCTCAGGATTACGGCAATTACGCCGCGCGCGTGATCAGTTACGATGCCGGTAATCCCACCAGCTTTACGTCTTCCGTTGCAACGGTTTCTCCCGCTCCAAATTGTGGTGGTACGGGCACGCCGAATCTCGCACTGAATAAAACGGTCAGCGCATCATCTTTTATAGCGGCGGGCTACGAGCCGTATCGCATTGTCGATGGCAACACGACTTCATCCCGTTGGGCCAGTGCATATTCGGGTAATCAATGGATTCGGGTCGACCTCGGTGCCAATTACAACATCAACCGAGTGAAGCTGACATGGGAAGCCGCTTACGCGACCGCATACCAGATTCAGATATCCACCAATGGCAATAACTGGACAACGCTGCGTTCTGTCACCGGCAATAACGCGTTGATCAATGACCAGACCGGCCTGACGGGCACGGGTCGTTATGTCCGCATCTACGGTACGCAAAAAGCCTTGCCGCAATGGGGATTTTCCCTGTTTGAGCTGGAAGTGTACGGCAACTAATTTTTTAACATTTTTATTCCGGTGTGTAATCGGTATAGATGAGGTTTTGCATGGTTAGGGTTTTTCTGCTGGCAATAATGCTGGTTATGAGCGCGAGTCATAGTTGGGCGATAAGCCTGACGCCGAGCGCGCTGTCGGATTTTGATAAAAGCGCGACGCTGGAATTTTCCGTCATCAGTAATTTCGATAAAGAGGGCGAATTTCTCGCGGGAATACATCTTCACAACGCATCCGCAACAGCGCTGCCAGCAGGAAAATCAAACTGGAAAATCTATATTCACTCGGTGCGCAGGATACTCGCCACGGATAATAAAGATTTCACCATTACGCGCATTCAGGGTGACCTTCACGAGGTCGCCCCCACTGATGCATTCAAGGGATTGAAAGCTGGCGAATCGCTGCTGATTAAATATCGGGCTAGGGCACACATCAGCAGTTACAGTGACTTTATGCCGCGCGCCTTTATTGCATTGGCGGATGGCAGCTACGCGGTATTTGCCAACACGGATACGGAAGACTTGACGGCGTTCGTCAGACCTTTTGTACGCCCCGAGCAATATTTGCGTTTTAATAAACCCAAGGACCAGTATGGTGTGGTAACGGCCACCAGTCGTTATCAGACGAACCTAACTATTAACAATCAGGATGCGCCGAGTGCCACGCGCAGAATTATCCCGACACCCAAGACGATCAAATACAGCAGCGGTGAAACGCTGATTAACAGCAGCTGGTCCATCATTGAAAAAGGCGGTCTGCGATTTGAGGTTGAATATTTGCAAGCGCGCCTTGCGGATGCGGGTATTAAGGTGAGCGTCTCACCGACAGTTAAAAAAGGACGGCAGATAGAACTGAATCTGGATGCATCGTCTGATGTTGAAGGTGCTTACGAATTGAATATCACCGGATCGCGCATTGCGATATCCGCCCGTGACAGTCGCGGTATTTTTTACGGCATACAAAGCCTGATGAGCCTGTTTCCGGCAGAGCAAAAAGCGCAGCACGCCTTGCCAGCGGTGCGGGTTTTTGATGAACCGCGTTATGGGTGGCGCGGGATGCATTACGATGTTGCGCGCAATTTTCACGGCAAACAGGCGATTTTGTCATTGATTGAGCAGATGGGTCGTTACAAACTTAACAAGCTACATCTTCATCTGACAGACGATGAGGGATGGCGTATTGAAATTCCCGGATTGCCAGAGCTGACCGAGGTCGGTGCACACCGTTGTTTTGATCTGGCGGAAGAAAAATGTTTATTGCCCCAGCTCGGCAACGGGCCTGACGCGACAGCGGCTGGCAATGGGTTTTTAACGGTAGTGGATTTTGTCGAGATTTTAAAATTTGCTGCCCAGCGTCATATTGAAATCATTCCCGAAATTGACATGCCCGGTCACGCCCGCGCCGCCGTGAAAGCCATGGAAGCGCGCTACAAGAAACTGAAACGCAGTGATATGAATGCGGCAAAACAATATTTACTGTCTGACCCGGATGATAAATCACAATACCTGACGGTGCAGTCCTATTCGGACAACGCCATCAACGTGTGCCTGCCTTCTACTTACCATTTTGCCGAAAAAGTTATTTATGAATTGCAACAGATGTACCGCACTGCCGGGCAGAAATTAGCCATCTTCCATATGGGTGGTGATGAGGTCGGCGTCGGTTCCTGGACGCAATCGCCCGTGTGTCAGACGATGTTTGCCAGTAACGATAATGAGGTGATGGGTGTTGCAGATCTCAAGCCCTATTTCGTGCGCAAATTGTCACAGATAACCAGCAAACGCGGCCTTGAACTCGCCGGTTGGGAAGATGGTTTGATGTATGATCCCAACAACGTCTTTGTGAGGGATCGTTTGGAGAATCGTCAGGTTATCGCTAATGCCTGGGACAATATTTGGGAATCCGGATTGTCTGATCGCGCGTATCGGTTGGCTAATGCCGGTTACGGTGTGGTGATTTCTTCGGCGACCCACTTGTATTTTGATCACCCTCACGAAGCGCACGCGAGTGAGCGAGGCTATCATTGGGCCACACGCTATTCCGACTTATCCAAAGTCTTTGGATTTATGCCCGATAATTTGTACGCGAACGCCGATAAAACCTTTAGCGGTGCTGACATTGAAAATCTGAATGCCTTGGTTGGTCGAGTGCATGTTCCGTTGAAAAAACCGGAAAATATTCTCGGTATGCAAGGGCAGCTCTGGTCGGAGACGGTGCGCACGCAAGCGCAATTTCAGGAAATGATTTTCCCGCGACTCCTGGTGATGGCCGAGCGTGCATGGTACAAAGCTTCATGGGAAGCGGATAAACCCGAGGGTGCGGCTCGCCGTGATGAGGGGCGGCAATTTGTTCACACACTGGTTGAAAAAGAGTTGCCCAAGTTGGCTCACGCGGGTGTCGATTTCTATCTGCCTCCTCCTGGAGTGGTACGCGAAAAAGGTCTTCTTCTCGCGAATACCAGCCTTCCGGGATTGGTGATTGAATATAGCCTTGATGGTGGTAAACAGTGGCGTTTGTATCCGCAAAACCTTGAGTTGGAGCAGGGTGTGACTACCGTCCTGGTGAGAAGTCGGCTGGGCGATCAAACCAGCCGTGTGACACAGGTGGAATAACAGACAGAGGTTGTTTTGATGTCGAGTGCAAGCGGCTTTTCAGCCATTGACGATGCGCGTAATGCCATCATGACAGGGCATTATCAACAGGCTTATCATCTGTTGACGGAATTCCTTGCTACATATCCAGATAACCTCGATGCATATTTTTTGCTAAGCCGGATTGCCTACGATCACAAAAATTTTCACAAGGAAGTGGAATGCCTGGCGGTGGCGCATCGGCTGGACCCGCGCAACCCCATCATTGCAACCTACCTCGCCCGCGCCCTGGTTTTGTCTGGCGATACGGTTGAAGCGCTGTGGATATTATCGCTCGCCGAGCAACTTGAAGGGCACACTCTGGAAACTTACGACATGATGGCGGTTACCTATAATCGCCTGAATCGTTACGCAGAAGCGTCCTCCTATTTTGCGAAAGTGATTGCACTGGGCGGTACCCAACCGGGCACCTATTTCAATCTGGCATCGACACTGAAATTTTGCGGTGATTTTGATGGTGCGCGTAACGCCTATGAAAAAGCGATTGAACTAAAGCCTGATTACATTAAGGCCCACGCTGCGCTCACCAGCCTGGGCGGCATTACTGAAAATCAAAACCATATTGAACGGTTAAGTGAACTGCTTAGGTCCACACATAATGTCGATGATGCGCTCTGTGTGGCTCATGCGTTATCCAAAGAGCACGAAGCGTTGAATAATTTCGATGCTGCCTACACCGCGCTCGACGCTGCAAAGCAAAAGAAAATATCCAGCGGTGATTATAACTTTTCTGCGTATAACTCATTATTTTCCAGGTTGCACGATGACCTGGCGTCGGGGTGGGCACATCACTGCACTGGCTATGAGGAGCGAGGACACATCTTTGTGGTGGGAATGCCCAGAACGGGTACCACACTAGTGGAGAGAATTTTGTCGAGCCATAGCCGCGTCGCGACCGGTGGTGAGTTATATAATTTTTCTACCGCAGTGAAAAAGCACATCGGATCACACAGCATCGACTTTATCGATCCGCTCTTTTTCAACCAGCTGTCGGGCGATAGCTGGTATGGAATAGGAAAACATTATTGCGAGGGCACCAGGTATCTGAAGGCCGATAAAGAATTTCTCGTTGATAAGTTACCGCCGAATGCACTCTACGCCGGTATGATCGCGCGCGCCTTACCTCATGCCAAAATTGTGATTCTTGACCGTCATCCGCTCGATACGATTATGAGCAACTACCGGCAACTGTTCAGCTTTTACGATACAACCTTTACTTACACGCTAAACCTACTGGAAACGGCGAAATTTTATGTTCAATTCCGCCGCTTTATGGACGAGTGTCTGACACTGCTGCCAGACACTTGTTATTCAGTAAACTATGAAGCACTGGTTGCTGAGCCGTCAGTGGAAGTTCGCAAACTGCTGGATTTCTGCGGGCTTGAATGGCAGGAAAGCTGTGTCAACATCGAACAAAACCGCAACCCCGTCGCCACCGCGAGCGCCGTGCAGGTTCGCCAGCCAATCTCTGTAAAGTCTGTCGGACAATGGCGTCACTATACGTCGCAACTACAGCCTGTTGTTGACCTGTTACGTGGAGCGGGAATTGCGTGTTAGTCCTTGCCTGATAATTGCTTTTGCAGCGCTTCGCGGCGAAATTCCGTGGGGGATGTGCCGGTAAAACGCTTGAAAAACCGCTGGAAAGACGACTTGCTGTTGAAACCTGATTCCATCAGGATCTCCATGATCGTCATGTCGATATACTTTTCATCACTCAGGTATTGCTTGGATTCTTCAATACGATAGGAGTTGATGAACTCAAAAAAGTTAGTGCCAAATGCTTTGTTGATGGCAAAGGAAACGTCGCGGTAGGGAACACTGATCTTCTCTGAAAACTGCTCAACGTTGATACTTTGGTTCAGATAAAGCTTTTGAATATTGATGCCGTCCATGATCTTGCGGATCGTTGAATCCAAAGGTTTGGTATCTACGGGTGTTTCCGGTTCGCTGGTGTCTTCGGCATCTTCCTTGGTGGTGGTGAGATATTGCGCATGAGAAACACTGTAATAAAACAGCGCAATCAGCAATACGAAATTGAGATAATTATCGGTAACACCAAGCGGAAGTCGGTAGAGATACGCCAGCACGCTGAGCGTCAGAGACCAGATGCTGGCAAACACAAATCCCAAAGTCAGGTAATACAGCCACCACAGCGCCGTTTCATTCAATTCGGAATGCTGTTGCTTGAGCATCTTGTGGTAGTTACGCACGGTCAAGGTTGCGGCAATAAAATACATTAACGGGATGATCTTCAGTGAGTACCACAAGCCATCAATAACATGATACAGCAGGCGATCCATGCCGAAAGTATCGAGCTTAAATCGATCAGTGTCGATATCAAAAACCGCAATAATCACCATAGCGATAATCATGGGCAGCAGGTGTGTCAGATAAACCCGCTTCAGGCGAAAATTTTCTTCAGTAATACTGCGCACGTAGAGCATCAATAACGGCGCTCTCAGCAACAGTGATGCGCAATAGAAATAGGGCACCAGCACAGAGATCGTCGGGTTTTCGGGTATGTATTCGTTCCAGATCAAGAGAACGCCGATATCTGAAAAGGTCAGGCACAGGAAGAAAGTAGCGAGCAGTATTCTTGTTGACTTGCCTCGTGAGGGAAGTATGGGCTGGAATAACGCCAGGATTAAACTTAATCCGATGGTGAGGATGAGAATGACATCATTGATATTGAAGATGGGATCAACCATTTACTCGTTGCCTTTAGCTTTAGCTTTACCTCAAGAGGCGTTTGATTATATCGGGCGAGAATGTGTATTTATATCTGCTTCCATCAGGAATAGCAAAATAATTGCGCCATGCCGTCTTAGCGTCGTTAATCTACGGGAAGAGGAACACTTTCTTTTCCTCAACGTCTCAAGGAAAGTTGATGTATAGATAACGAAAAAGGGATCATCAAGATGTTATGGCTACAAACATTAATTATCGCAATATTTGTTTTTATTCATCTCTTCGCTAGTCTGCTGTTGGACCAAACCGAAATTCCTCGCAGCAAGTGGTTGTCCTTTGCTGGTGGCGTGGCGGTTTCCTATGTGTTTATGCATGTTTTTCCTGAGTTGGCAGCCGCTCAAGCCACTATTGATGAAAGTGAGCCTATATTTTCCTGGATGAAACATCACGCTTATTTGGTTTCTCTGGTGGGGTTGGTTGTTTTCTATGGTCTTGAACGTCTGGTGAAGTCGTCACGCCAGGATGCTGCAACAGGTGGAAATGAGGTTAATGGAACACAAACCAGTCATGGTGTGTTTTGGCTGCATATTGGCTCTTTTGTTGTCTATAACGCATTAATTGGGTATTTACTTATTCATCGGGAAGAGCAAGGTGTTTGGCAGCTGAGCCTTTTTGCTGTGGCCATGGGATTACATTTTTTAATCAACGATTTTGCTCTGCGGCAGGATCACCGGGAGACGTATCATAAGCTTGGTCGTTGGTTGTTAACTGCTGCGATAGTCTGTGGATCGGTGACAGGTTTGCTAACAAAAATCCCTGCACCATTGATCGCTGTTATTTTTGCTTTTGTTGCCGGTGGTGTTGTCCTGAATGTCTTGAAGGAAGAACTACCGAGAGAGAGGAAAAGCAGTTTTTCTGCGTTTACCCTTGGTGTCTTTTCATACGCCGTTCTGATGTTGTCGTTTTAATTCTTCCATCATGGAATTAAACGCCCGCGCAGTGCACGCGGGCGTTTAATTTTATCGGAAATTCCTAAAAAGCCGGCAACTCGTCCAAGGTAATCACTCGCTCATGATTGTAAACATGCCGTTTATGTACATTAGTGTTGTAATACTCGCCCGTCCAGAAGTTACTGGAACTGGTAACACCTTCAGCAGTATCGGTGTCATTCCAAACCATGAAATATAACCACCAGGCACCATCGGCGGTCATCAGGTCCGGGTCGGGGATGTTGCTGTTTTCGCTCAGAGCAACCATCTTGACTTCGTGTGGGTAGGCTTTTACCTGGTTATAGGTACCTATTTGCGATTCATAATTTTGACTGCCGTCATAAATATCAAAGCTGACGATATCAACAACCTCATCACCCGGATACCAGGCGGCGCTTTGACCATTCCACACCCAAATAAGATTATTTAAGCCATAGTGATTGGTTAAACGATCATAGAGGTATTGCCACAATGCAACTTGCGCATAGGCAGCGGGTACCTCGTCAGTGCGATCATTGCGGCCCCACCAGAACCAGCCGCCGGATGCTTCGTGCAAGGGTCGCCAAAGCACTGTTACGCCGGCTGCTTGCAGCTGCAATAACTCCGCTGCAATCATATCGACGTCGGCTTCGATGTTCGTAAAGCTTGTGCTTGAAGTATCCAGTTCACCGTTCAGCATAGGAATGGTGAAGCTGGTGTCTTCGGTGTAGAACTCGCCGATAACCCCTTCCGCTGCATCGGGGTCGCGCCAATGCCAGGTAAAGGTAACTAGGCCGCCACGATTCCAATGTGCTATGGCTTCTTCTGTCTGCGTTAAGCCTGAGATGCCATTCCAATACAAACCGTAGTTCATAAAGTCATAACCCATGATTGCCGGCGCACGGTCGGTATCATTGATCACACGTTGATACTGATCGATATTATCTTGCCAGGTAAGATCCATTTGACCGGACAACATGTATTCGCCCCAAATGGATTGCAGGTAGTCATAAACATCGCGTGTTGTGCCATCGGCATTTGGATTAACTGGTGTGCTGCGCATGGGTGCTTGCGTGGGACTTCCCATGCCGGGGCACATGCTTCGCGATAAACAAATTTCACCGGCTTCGTTGCCCCAACTACCCGTATCAGAATTACACAAGGTAATTTGATCGGCACCGATTAAACAATACGGAAAATCACCGGGGCCGGCATCTGCCGCAGAGCCGTAGACTATACAGGAATAACTGTTTTCCCAGCCCCAGCCATCGCCATCCGGATCGGAGTCGGCGGAGCGGCAATAGGGCCAGCCGTTACTCACAGCATTCGGGATCATCTCCGACTCACTGGAATTACTGGAGCTGCTTGAGCTAATAGAAGACGAACTGATCACGCTGGACAGTGAGCTCGAGCTGCTTGAAATCGGCATGCTTGAACTGGATGAAACATTGCTCGACATAATGGAGGACGAGCTGCTGATCATTGATGAGCTGGAAGAGTGATTGTTACCACCACCACTCACGGTGATGCTGGTCAATATGGGTAAATAATTGTCGCCGTGGGTGTTGGCACAAAACCCGAAGGCTGTGTTTCCGCCGACACCAATATTGCTGTTGTAACTCATACTGGTAACAATGTTGTTGGCGAGATTGCCGTTCCACAAATTGTTGATCGTGGAGTTATTCGGATTGATGACTACCTGCCAGGTATCGATAGCAGCATCGCCTTGGTTATTGACAGAAACGGAAGCACAATATCCGCTCCCCCAATCACTTTGAATCGTTAAACTGGCGGTAGCTGTGCCATTGGCTGACGTTACTGTATTGGCTTGCGCGGCACCGCCAAACAATAGAAGTGCCGACGCCATTGCAAAGGCTGCAATGGCGTTTCGTTTTGAAAAAATCATGTTGCTCTCCAGTAAGAAAAGAATTTGTGTAGCGCTTTGTTGGAGTTATATGAGCACGACAAATACCCGGTTGAATTGCTATGGGCATTGCTTCTTTTTATATTATTGTTTTTCTAAAGTGACTGTGTGCGGTAATGAAGAGGGTGTATCTTGCCACACCTGCAAAACAGGAAGGTCTTATAAATCACAAAAACGAAAATTTGGCGTCTTGATAAACGTTTGGCCGAGGTGGAAATATTTGATGCCGATAACGACGGCTTAAGAGACCGTCGTCTGTTTTCTTAATTGTTCTACTTCTTCCATTAAGTCGACCATCATGGCCGCCAGCTCTGGCACGGCATCAAAATCCCGCTCCAATAGACTAATTCGACGTGCGCGTCTCAAGTCATAACTGGTGAAGCGATACGTCTCAACATAATGTGAGCCGTCACCGAGTATGCCCGTTTCAATATGTTCTATCACCCACTGAGGCTCGACGCAACACGCACGTGCCAACTCTTCGCAAGTCAATGCAATCTCGTCGAGTAATGTACCTTGTAATGTGTCGGATTTAGTCATCATCAGACTCCCGTATTTTTGCGTGGGTTGAAGTTAAGTTCCTTCGCCATGGTTTCGTATAACTGACGGGCTTTATCGTTATCAGCTGGAGGTAAAACCACAGCCAATTCCATATATAAATCGCCCGGTTCATCCGCTGGAATACCGCGACCTTTTAAACGTAATTTACGTCCGGCCTGCGAGTTTGCAGGAATGGTTAATTTGACGGAACCGGATGGTGTGGGTGCTTCAATCACAGCCCCCAAGGCGGCTTCCCACGGCGTAACGGGTAAGCTGATATAGACATCTCGACCATCGATGCGGTAGCGCGCATCAGGTATGAAATGAATCTCCAGATACAAGTCGCCAGCACCGCCACCGCCCACGCCCGGATTGCCTTTGCCGCTTAGGCGTATATGCTGTCCTTCTTTTACGCCTTTGGGGATACGCACATTCAGGGTGTGTTCTGTTAGCGACATCCGCCCCTG
>CAMPIG010000135.1 GCA_946886255.1 uncultured Cellvibrio sp.
AACAACATGCCATCATGTTTGCCGATGTGTCCGGCAGCTCGGCACTTTATAAACAAGTCGGCAACGAAAAAGCCAAATCCATCGTCGATGAAGCCATTAATTTCATGGTGGCTTTGACGATTGTGCATGAAGGTACCGTCGTTAAAACTATCGGCGATGAGATCATGGCGCGTTTTGATGATTGCGCCCAGGCATGCGAAACTGCTTGTGCCATTCAACACCGCTGTCTTAAGGAGCCGCAACTGGTCGGCCTTTCCATCCGTATCGGTATTGCGTTTGGGCCAACACTGCTGACTGAGAATGATGTCTTCGGCGATACCGTTAATGATGCCGCCTGCGTGGCACATATTGCCCGCGCAGGACAAATTGTATTAACGCAATCGGTCGTGGACCAACTCTCTGCAAGCCTGCTGGACAAATGCCAGATGTATGACAGCATCCATACCAAAGGCGACAGTAGTAAAACGGTTATCTACCGTTTGCTGTGGGAGACATCATTGCATCGCGAGCGCGCGGCTACCATGGTGATGACCACCCACGAGGTCACACGTTTTATCGAAAAATTCCAGCTGAAGCTCACATTAGGTAAACGCGAAATCTGCCTGTTGCCCGATCAAATGCCATACAAAATCGGACGCGACCCGGAGCAGACGCATTTGCAGATCGATAACCATGTGGCATCCCGCGATCACTGCCATATTGAATTTCGGCGCGGCAAATATGTATTGGTCGACCATTCCACTAACGGTACATATGTATGCGGAACTGATCAGGCACCCATTTATTTGCGCCGCGAAGAGCTGCCACTGCAGGGCACTGGCGCTATCGGTATCGGGCAACCAACGGACATTGCCGGGGAATGGTTGATTCAGTATCAGCTTTAGTGTGTAGATAAATCCGTATCTTTAGCTTGCCTCCCAACCCGGACAGAACTGCTACAATCGACGCCACCCTACCTTTTAATTACCTATTTTTATGACCGATATCGAAACCCCTGCTGTTACCGCTGAAACGACTCCTCTTCCGACTGCCGGCGTGTTGCGTCGTTTCGCAGCGATTGTTTACGACGCCTTATTGTTGCTCGCCATCAGTATCGGTTATGGCGGATTGGCATTGCTCATTAACGTTCTGATTCAGGGGCAACCACCGGAGGGGCAAAAGGTGCAGTGGGGACACTGGAATATTCTGGTGTTTATTGGCTGGATGCTGACATTGGCTGGCTTTTTTTGTTATTTCTGGCGCAGATCAGGACAAACATTAGGCATGCGTGCCTGGCGCATGAAACTGGTTGATCTTGAATATGGCTCACCAGGTTTTAAACAATGTGCGATACGCTGCCTCGTCGCACCCTTTTCGTTATTGTTCGGTGGATTAGGCTACTTCTGGCGCTGGTTCGATCCGCAAAAAATGACGCTACATGACCGCCTGAGCCAGACCCAGGTGATTGTGTTGCCGAAGGAAAAAAAACGACGGCTCTAATGGCAAGTGGATAACGAAATACACTCAGCGAGTACGGTTCAATAAATACAAGCCCAATAAACCGCACAGCAGGATTGGAATTGCCACAGCAATGATCGGCGCAAAACCAAAGACCACACTGGAGGGCCCCAGCAAACTCTGCACCAACCGAAAGACCACACCAAATACCACGCCGGTAAAAATCCGCTGTCCCATGGTCACTTCACGCAAGGGACCAAAGATAAACGAAATGGCAATCAACACCAGACTTACCGTTGCCAGCGGCTGTAGTAATTTCTCCCAATACGCGAGGCTGTAGTCGCTGCTGCCCAAACCTTGGCCTTTCAGATAATCGATGTAGTAATACAAACTTCTGATCGACAGGGTTTCCGGTTCGGCGACAACAATATTAAGCAAGGTCGGCGTGAGCGGCGTATCCCAGCGGCGGGTAGGCAAGGTTTCACTGCGGGTGACTAAGTGACGCGCAGTTTCCGGGTTCGAAGGCGCAGCGGTTGTCGATTCATCAGCCGCTTTTATAAGCTCTTCATCGGCAGAGGATTCATCGAGCTTTTCGCCCACATCGGCCACTTGCAACGCATCCATGGTTTCAAAATAGGTCACCGCAATATCTTCTTCTTGCCAATAACCATTCTGGTAGATTGCCTGCTCACTGAAGCTGGCCGACAGCAAATGACGCTCATCATCAAACTTATAACGGGTCACACCGTAGAGCACCCCGTTGGGCAACACGGCGTTGAAATGCATGAACTCGTCGCCTTCACGATTCCACATACTGCCCTGCTCGGCTTTCGCCTGGGGCTTATTGAGCATGATTGCCTTGCGACTTTCGCCCACCTGGTCGGTGTATGGAATAACCAGTTCACCCAAAGCCACCGCCAACAGAATGAACCAGAGCACCGGCTTTACGACCATCCAGGTGATACGACGTGTGGATACACCTGCCGCCCGCATAATGACCAGCTCACTGGAACTGGCCAGCATACCCAGCCCGACCAGACACCCGATCAAGCATGCAAACGGGATAATTTCATACAGCCGGCGCGGCAAGGTGAAGCCGATGTAAATCAGCATCTCCAGGACCGTGTAATTAGCGCGCAGTCCATCCATTTCATCAATCAATGCCGCGACAAAGAACAGCGCCATGATGACTAGCAAGACCATGCCAATCGCCGATGTTACCGAGTGGAAGATATAACGATTGATCTTACGCATGGCTTACCCTCGCAGAACGGCCGCGACGGCTTTGTTGCCAAAGGCGCAGGTTGTGCCAATTTACCATCAACAAGGCCAACCCCAGGTAAAGCATGTGGATAATCCACAGACCGGGTATAAGCGGCCATTTGCCGGAATCCATCAAACCACGGACACCAATCAGCGCGCCCAGATAAAACAGGTAAATAACAATAGCAGGTAACATCTTCAAATAACGCCCCTGTCGGGGGTTGGTGCGGCTCAGGGGAACAGCAAGGATTGCGACGATCAACACCAGAATGGGCATGGAGATTCGCCACTGAAGCGCGACCCGGCTTTCAAGGTCATCAGCTTCAAGCAATTCGCGGGTGGTTCGGGTATCCGCTTCATTGGTAAAGGCTGCAGAACTGTCGGCGGGCGTCAGGTAGGCACCATAGGTACCAAACTCCATCACTTTATAATTGTTATTACCGGGCAACCCTTCGTAACGATAACCGTTATGCAACACCAGATAACGCTGCCCGTATGTGGGGTGAACCATTTGCTGGCCGGATTCAGCGACGATTACCGCAACGCTTTCCTGCGACATGTCGCCCACCACCTGGGCAACAAACACATGATTTAGCTGCTTGCGATTATTGCTGACGCTCTCAACGTAAGTCATCGCCTGTCCGCGCCCGAGGGACTGGAAACGCCCCTCCTGTAAACTGTCGAACTCGCTACGATGACGTTGCTCATCAAGCATCAATTCTGTCTGTCGGGCACCCATGGGACTTAACCAGAGGCTGAAGCCAGCCACCATAACGGCCACCAGCACCGCTGATACCAAAGTGATATTTACCAGCCGGTGCTGACTCATGCCGCAAGCCGACAATACCACCATCTCACTTTCGATATATAGCCGACCGTAAACCAACAGGATGGCAATAAAGAACCCCAAGGGGACAATCAACTCAAGAAATCCGGGCAGGCGGTAACCGATCAGGCTGAACAGAATGTCCACCGAAATCTTGCCGGTGGTGGCTTCCGCCAGATAGCGGGCAAAGCGGCTGCTCATCGTAATCAGCAACAAGATGCTACTTACCGCAAACATGGTAAGCAGGATCTCGCGGCTCAGGTAACGGAAAATAATCACATCAACATCCCGATTAATTAGCGCTCATTCACGGCGCCGAGATATAAGCGTTCACATTTTATTCTGTCTAACGGCGTTTGCAGGTTCATAATGCGCCAGCATCCGGCAGATGGACAAATATTCTGCCGCACAGTTGCTGACAAAGAACGGCGCGCGTCCACATAATCGCATCGCACCAGGCATCAGACACGGGGAAAACTGTTCGACGCGCAAGGCAAGCCGCGCAAAAGTGTGGCATTATCACGCACAGAAAGATTTTTGTCTTGAGCCGATTTTCTTAATTTAACAAGCCCGCAGCCGCCTCGCGGAATTACCGAAATACCGAGTCACAAAGAAGGACAATTTTTAAACGCCCTGCTTGTACCGTAGCGTTTCAGCAATTCCCCGCAGCCGCCCGGGTCTTTCAGTCCAAGGGAAGCGCCATGCAATACACCGCCAAAACACTCAATGCCATCAAACAACGCAGCCATTGCCTGGTTGTCACCTGCTACGAAGGCGCCAAGCTGTCCGATACCGCAGCCGCCGTCAATGCCGCAGGCCAACAACAGTTGGAAGCGCTGATCAAACGCGAGGAGTTTCAAGGCAAAGCGGGACAAACATTACTGTTGTTGAACCCTGCCGGTATTGCGGCGGACCGTTTGCTGTTGCTGGGCTTGGGCTCAACTGACAAGCAAGGGGCCATCAGTGCCGACAATTTCCGCAAAGCCGTGGCCCGAATTCCGGATGCTCTCAAATCCACACCATCACGGGAAATTACTGCGTGCCTGGGAGAGGTGAAGGTCAAGGACCAGGACATAACCTGGCAAGCCCGGCAGCTCGCCGAGGCACTGGAGCTGTCCACTTATCGCTTCGATACATTCAAAAGCCAGGCTGCCGAAAATGGTTTTGCACCGACCAAACTGGTCTTTGGCTGCGATAAAAAGCAGTCAGCTTCCGCAATCCGCGGATTGGAAATCGGTAAAGCCATAGCCCTGGGTATGAACCTCGCGCGCGACCTCGGCAACCTGCCGGGCAATGTCTGTACGCCGAGCTATCTCGCCAGCGAAGCCAAACGCCTCGCCCGCAATCAGACCAAGCTGAGTGTGAAGGTGCTGGAAGAAAAACAGATGAAGGAACTGGGCATGCATTCCCTGCTGTCGGTGGCGGCGGGCAGTGATCAACCCGCCAAACTGATTGTGCTGGAGTACAAAGGCGGCAGTAAAAATGATGCGCCCATTGCACTGGTAGGCAAAGGCATTACCTTCGATACCGGTGGCATCAGCCTCAAACCCGGCGCGGGCATGGACGAGATGAAATTTGATATGTGTGGTGCAGCCAGCGTGCTCGGCACATTCCGCACCCTGCTTGAACTGGACTTGAGCATAAACGTGGTGGGCGTGATCGCGGCCAGCGAAAATATGCCCAATGGCAACGCTACTAAGCCCGGTGATATTGTCACATCCATGTCCGGCCAGACTATTGAGATCCTCAACACCGACGCAGAGGGCCGCCTCGTATTGTGCGATGCATTGACTTACACCGAGCGCTTTAAACCCAAAACCGTGATCGATATCGCCACCCTCACCGGTGCTTGTGTGATTGCGCTCGGCAATCACGCCAGCGGCTTGTTCAGTAACCGCGATGAACTGGCCCAGGCTTTACTCAAAGCCGGCCAGGAAGCCAATGATCGCGCCTGGCATATGCCGTTGTGGGATGAATATCAAAAGCAGTTGGACAGTAATTTTGCCGATATGGCGAATATCGGCGGGCGTGAAGCAGGAAGCGTAACTGCCGCCTGCTTCCTGTCTCGCTTTGCGAAAAAATTTGCCTGGGCGCATCTGGATATCGCCGGAACTGCCTGGAAATCCGGCGGAGCCAAAGGCGCTACCGGTCGCCCGGTGCCACTGTTAGTGCAATACCTGCTCAATAATCAATAACCCTCATGACGCATATCGATTTTTATATCTTGCACGACGATGCCAGCACCGCCCGCTGGCATTTTGTCTGTCGTTTGATCGACAAGGTGACCCGGCTGGGGCATCGCGTGCTGGTTACTCTGGATGATCCGGCTGAAGCAGAGCATCTCGACGAATTGTTATGGACTTTCAAGCCAGAAAGCTTTATCCCCCATACGCGACTTCCGAGTGATACACAGGAGCAGGTTGAAATTACCACTGACCTGCACGCAGAAATCCCTCTGCATAACCACCACAATGTGCTCATCAACCTGAGCCGTGTCATACCGACCTACTTCAGCCGCTTTGAACGTTTGAGCGAAGTTGTGATTCAGCAACCAGAGATATTAAAAAATACGCGCGAGCACTACAGCTTTTATCGGGAACGAGGCTATCCTATTCAACATCGCAACGTATGAATTAACACTCTCGCCGGAAACCGGGTTATGGCCGACAACAAAGGTAAAACCAAAGCCGCTATCCTTCATGAACTGGAGTCTATAAAAGGGCTGCTGCTGGAAGATGATGAAATTCCCATCTTGCAGGAGACCATTGTCGACAGCGAATCTGTCTCTAATCGCCCGCTGCCCAAGCGCGACCTGGACGAACTCCACGATGTCTTTCAAGCCTTGAGCCATAACATCAGGAACGCATCGGAGAAAATCGGCGTTCATGTATCGACTGCACCCGCAACCCGATCGCCCGGTTTACTGGATGCGTTTGTCCAGCCCACAACCAAAATGCCGCCGGTCAAAACCGAACCAACCGGAAAGCAAGGCTCGCTGTTCGCGGAAGGTAGATCAAACCAGCAAAAGCCACATGATGATGCAGATAGGGATTATCTCGATCAGGCGATCGTCGACCTGACGGATGAGCTCCTGGATGATGTCTCGGACGGGCAACTCCAGCCGGGGGTGGACGAAATAAAAAATACCGGTTTCAATCAACCACTCAACTATGCCGTTAGTAAATCCATCACACCACCACCGCGCCCTGCCCTGGCTAAAGCGAGTGGAGAGAATCCATTTTTACCGCAACATATACGCGCGCGTTTGCACGGCAATAATCCACCGCCGCTATTTGAACCCGCCACCGCTGAAAAGCCAACACTTACGACGAACAAGTCAGCCGCTGAACCGATTATCAGTCGGCAACAATTAATTCGCGATCTCGTTGCGGTGGTACTGCCCCAGGTCGAACAGGAATTGCGTCAACGCCTGCACACTCTGACCGATGACCAATTGCAGGATATGCTTAACGACCGGGATTAATCTGGTTGGGCAGTGGAAGACGATGCGCGAGTGGGTTTAACCAGCCCGAAAGCCAGAATTGCCAGAGCCACCACCACCAGATTGGCCACAAAAACACTTTGGTAACCAAAATAATCTGCCACCAGCCCTACCATCAAACTGCTCAACAGATTTCCCATATGGGTAGTGTTGGTATAAAGCGCGGATGCACTGCCGGAGCGACCGGGTAGCAACTCCTGAATCACCGACACCCCAAGCCCTGCCAACACACCAATGAAGATGGCGTTAAACAGTTGCAGAGCAAATAACTGCCACAGGGTATCCGCCAACACAATTCCACCGTACAGCATGAGTGCGGCCACACCGGCCAGGCGAATCATCGCAATCAAACTGATACGCGCAGCCAAATGACCCGCCATCAACATAAAAGGTACCTCCAGGAACGCGGTGGTACCCATAATCCAACCACTCCATTCTGTGTCGATATTCAGGTTGTCCTTCAAATGCAGGGGCAAGCTGATCAGGTAGGCATTGTTGGCCCCCCACATCAACGAGAAAGCTACTAAACAAAAAATCAATGAGCGTTTAGTGCCTGGCGAAAGCGTCGTCATCGTGGGTGAAGCCTTCGCAATATGATCCTCATCATTGGCCTCATACACGGGGCCCAGACGCGGTAGCAATTTGATGCTGATAACACCCACCATGGCAAAAAGGCCTGCTGCAACACCATAGGTTGTACTGAAACCCAGGTAAGACGCCATGATAAACCCCGCCGGTGGACCAGCCACCCAGGCGAAAGCAATCTGAGCCCGGACGATGGCATTGAAGAGGGGGATGCGTTCCGACGAGATATGCCGATCAGCGTAATCGAGGCTGTAAGCCAGCATTTGCGAAAAAGACACCATCGACAGGCTGAACAGCAATATGGCTGTAGCAGCGACCAGCCAATAGTTGCGCGAGAAAGCGAAGATAACGCAGGCCAATGTACCGACAAAACAAAAGCCCGCTACCAGCGGCCTGCGGTCGGCCAAACTATCAGACCAATGACCGATCCATTGATTGTAAATAATGCTGGTCAGGGCAATACCCGCGAACGGCATACCGACCAACAAGGGACGCACACCAATTTCTTTGGCCAGGAAAACACTTAAGGTAGGCAAAACCAGTGCGCCAACGACACCAACGATAAAAAATAACAGATAAATCCCCAACGCAATGGGGCGAAAGAGAGAAGCGATCACAGCAGTTCCAGAAGGCATCAGGGAAACAATGGCGGCTAGTTTAGCAGACAAGCTTAGTAAAGATTATGTCAATATTTGTGAAGCTCACCGGGCAGGATTTTTCGTTCACTGGCTTATAAAAAAGAAGTGAAAAGACTGTATATGGCGTACACTTTGGCTATCTAACGCTGTGTATATTCTCAAATTAACCGGATGACTTTTATGCGATGCCTCAGTATCCAAATCAAACCTGATGCTGTTCCTGACTTTAATAAAGCTGAGTTTTTGAAACGGGTGAGGGCGATGGGCAGATCACCTGAGATAGATGACTTTGAAGAAAAAGGTATTCGCCATCTACACTTTAATTTTTTTACTGAACTGCCTGAGCTGTTGTGGCAAGAGGTGCAGGAAAATCTGTATGGCGATGATGCCGATGGGAAGCATCTGAGTAGTATTTCCCTTGTCGCTTGTGAAGGAGAGATACACGCAGAGGATTTGTTGCTTCATCATTTTGACCCACATGAAGCTCTGGATCGATTCCCGCAAAAATCCCCTGCTTCCTCGCATTAAACCGGCGGTTTACCGTTAATTATCCGCACCAGGATCGCGATAATCGCAACCACCAATAAGATGTGGATGAAACCACCCAATACCGTAGAAGTGACCAAGCCAAGTAGCCACAATATAATCAGTACTACCGCAATGGTGTATAACATCATGTGTCTCCTTTCAGAACTGAATCACGGGGTCGGCGCCCGAACGGCAGCCGACCTGTCTGGGTGCGGTTTATGGATTTTCGATGATGACTTCTACCCGGCGATTTTGTTGCCGACCACTGGCAGTATCGTTACTTGCCACTGGAAAGCCTTCACCCTTACCTACCGCTGTAATACGGCCCTCATCTACTCCCTGTGCCACCAGATAATTCTTAACTGCATCGGCGCGCCGTTGCGATAGCGTCAGGTTATAATCTTCCGCACCGGTACTGTCGGTATGGCCTTCTACCACTATTTTTCGATCGGGAGCTTCGTTAAGGGTACGAGCGAGACGATTAAAACTGGCTTGAGCACCGGCTTTTAACTCCGCCTTATTCGTGGCAAAAAGTGTATCGCCCAAGGTGTAAATAGTGCCGCGCTCGGTCTGCTGCTCTTTGATGTCAGCCAATTCCTGTTCGAGCCGCTCTGCGCGCATTTCTGCCTGGCGTGCTTCCCGAGTGCGAGCATTCAGCTGCACTTGTTTACGTTGTTCACCGAGTTTTTCAAGACGATCCTCTTCAAAACGGGCTGAGGCCAATGCGCGCGCCGTTTTTACTTTGTTGTCAGCGATATAAACCAAATGATCGGTTACCGCTTCGCTTTTTTGCGGTTTCTCGGCCGCCTCAACAGCACGCTCAGCATCTTGAATAGCAGTTTGCGCCAAGTGAGCTAATTGCGGATCTGACTGAAGACTAATTAAATCTTCACGCACTTGTTTTACGCCAGGATCCTCTTCAGGTGTTGACTGACAAGCCGTTAAGAAAACGCCAGCCAAAAGCAATGCCAGTACACCTGATTTGCGCAGTGTTGTTTTTAAGATAGTCATACTTGCGTCTCCCTAATTAATCACGCTGGATTTCTTGCTGCAACATATCGATAGTGCCTTGCATTTCCTTATTTACTTCTTTGGCACGTTCTTCCTGAGCTTTAGCTGTTGCCAACTCCGCATCGCTAATAGACTGCTCGGCCATCATGCGCGCACGCACGGCTGCATCCTTATCTTTTTCAGTGGCAGCTTCCTGCATCAAATTACGTGCTTTAACCAATTTTTCTCTCGCGGCGCGCAAATTGGTGGATGCGTAATCCGCGACACGGGCTTCCTCAGCACGATTTATCGCTGCTTCCGCACGCTCAATCTCGGTAGTGGGTAGTTGGGGCGCCGATGCGCAGGCTGATATACCCAGAATTATGGCAACAGCAGGCACAAGAAAAAATCCCGGCAATTTTCCGCGTTCTTTTTTAGTGGAGATATGCATAAATTTTTCCTTCCTTTTGTTTAGATTAATCGAATAATTATCATGAACACGTTTTTTTGATTCGACCTCTTGTGACACGTTCATCA
>CAMPIG010000136.1 GCA_946886255.1 uncultured Cellvibrio sp.
GCGTAATCCGACAAATATTTGCAACAAAAAAAGCGCCTGTTGCCAGGCGCTGCAAAGCCAATGTCAGTTTGCTGTTACACAATAAAGATGGCGTTCTTTCATCTTTACTGCGGCATCAGCGCTATTCATTGGCGGGGTCTTACCCATCTCACACGGTCAAAACTGGGTAAAAAGCCAATAACGTTTGCTCGATGAATTATCGATTCAAACGCAACAAGCCGAGCTTGTAGGGAATCCTGCCGTAAGACGATGCTGTGCCCGCTTCGCCCTGATAAAGGAATTCCAGGTTGCACGGATCAATCGTGAGTTTTTCGTCGTAACCGGAACGGACCAACTCACCGTGGCTGATGCCCCGCGACCATTTTCCTTGTGGCCATTGCACATTGTTTTCACCGGCAAAGGGATTGGCTTCAGTGTCTGCCAGCGCGGTCCAGGGACCATCCAGACTGGGTGCGGTCCAGGAACGGAAATAACGCGGGCCATAACCGGGCGTGTAGTACGCTTCCACCAATAACAAGTACTGATTAAAACCATCGACTTTGTAAACATTCGCCGCTTCAAACAGGAAGCTATTGCCATTGCCGCGGTGATCTTCCATCACGATGGAATAGCCGGAGAAGTTGGGGAAATTGCCGATGGTGGTTTTCGACATGTACAACACGCCGTCGTCGCGCGAGAAGTACAAGTAGCAGTGGGTATTGTTACAAATCACCCAGAAATCCAGGGCGCCGCTGGGCTCACCTTGCAACAATTTTTGTTTGGGCGACCAGCTGTTCGGGTTGGTGATATCCGTTGTGGTGGAATAAGCACCGGCCCATTGGGTAATTTGATACCAGCGATTATGCGGGCGGAAGAAAAACACTTGCGGCGCAACGGCGTTACCCATCGCGGTGCCCCGGAAAGGAACCTGGGTTGCAGAGCCGGCCTGATTCCAATCCGCAAAATTCATGTAGATCGAACCCCAACTGCCATCACCACCAGTAGACGTATCAAACACCGTAGCGAAGATGTGATACAAACCGTTGTAACGCACAATGCTCGGATCTTTTACCGATGCCCAGTTGGAGCGCTGTGGTGAAATCAGCGGTGGTGTTGAAGTCCAGGAAAAACGGTTGGGCAGCGCACAAGATGGCGAGCTGGACGAAGAACTGCTGGAAGATGAACTGGAACTGGAGCTGGTACCACTGCAATTGCCCGCCGTTACACTGGCACCGGCAACACTCAGCGAATCGATATTCGGCAAACCTTCTGCGGTTGACGCAGACAATTGCAGAACGTTATTGCCTTGTACCAAATCCACTTCAACCGAAACGGTTTGCCAATTTGCCCAGCCACCGGTTGCGGGCAAGCTCACGGTGTAATTCCCGTTGCTGCCGCCATTAATTAACAAAGCGCCGTTGCGATTGCCGGTGCCGCCATTGGCCATGCGGAAGGTCAGGGTGCGCGGACCGCTGCTGGCTGCCTGTACCGCCCACACAACTGCAGCACCTTGCGCGTTGTTGGTGTTGGCAAAACCTGCGCCGGTAAAACCTGTGTGGTTATTATCGACAGTACCGTCGACGCGACAGAAGCCACCTTGGGATTCTTGTAGCACCAATGTTGAGGGCGCGACAGAACTGGCAACCGAGCTGCTGCTGGAACTGGTGCTCGGCGCGCTGGACGAACTTGCCGGTGTCGAAGAGGTTGAACTGCCACCACACACACTGCCGTTGATAGTGGGGCGTTCAATACTGCCGCCGTTGGTTTCACCCTGTAAACCAAAACTTACCGACTGGCCCGGCGCAATGTTGCCGTTCCATCCCATGTTGGTGGCGGTGTAAGGATTGGAGCCGGAGAAATTTGCGTTCCAGCCGCTCGACATGCGATTGGTGTTGTATTGCCAATTCACACTCCAACCATTGATGGGTGCGCTGGTATCGTTGGTAACGGTAATACTCGCCACAAAACCCGAACCCCATTCATTGTCGATGGAATAGCTACAGGCGGCGGACGCGCCGTGGGTGAAAGCGGCTAGCGCAGCACTCACACCAATGACACTGCACGCACGCTTGATAGCGCTCGGCAGTGTCGGGTTGAGATTGAAGGTATACATTGTCAGGTTCTCCTTTCGTTATGTTTTTACGCCACGTCCTGAATGGAACGCGGCGCTGTTTTTGCCGGTGAAATCTCGCTGGTATTTATGGTGCGGTTGATAATGTGATGCCCTACTCCAAACGGTAGTAATCAAAATCCACGTAGCCGCCCGTGGATTGCGTGCCGTAGTTAAACAGCGCAAAGCGATAACCCATGAAATGATCCAGGTCATAAGTCATGCGCAGGGTATTGCCGATGGCGCGCCAGTTGGAACCGTCGAGGCTGAAATAAAATCGTGCCTGATCAGTCTGGTTGCGGAAGTCCATATCGATGCGGAAATACACCCGGTTTTGATTGAGACTGATGCGTTCAATTTCCTGCGGGCTACCGGACGTGGTGTCGACCATGATGATGGACTTGTTGCCACCGGATCGCGTTACGCCCACATAACCGTAACGCGCTTGCAAGGCGCCGAGACCGGCGTAATCACCGTCGCGCATACCGTTGGTTTCCATCGCCACGCGCGCGGAACTTTGCGGGCCGAAAGTGCGTTGCGTGAGTGTATTGCGCGTGTTGACAAAACTGCTGTCGCGGCGCGTGTTGGTGATGCGCATAAAACCGGGGCGCGCCTGTAACGACCAGCCGCTGTTATCCGGGTTGTGGTTCCATTGCCACTGCAAAGGCAAACGCGTGCTATTGAATTCGTCAGACGTTACCACTCCGTTTAGGCCGTGATTTTCCACCACAAAACCCAACTGCTGCGGCACGCGACCATTCACACCAAACACCGGCCAGCCGTTTTCCCAACGCACCGGGACGAGGTAAGGAATCCGGCCAACGGCGCCGCTGTCTTTAAATAAAAGCGCGTACCAATCACCGGTGGGCGTATCAATTAAATTACCTTGCGCCACACCTTGATCCTGCAAGGCAATACGACCTTGATAGGGGCCGGTTAAATTATCGGCGCGATAAATCAATTGCGAACGCCCGCTGCCGACCGGCCAACTGATCAGCGAAATGTAGTAGCGACCATTAATTTTTTGCAGGTGCGCACCTTCGGCCGGAACATAGAAACTACTGCCAGCGATGGACGATGCTTTGGTAATAATAGTTTGATTGATTCCGCCCGCTTTAATCGCCGTAGCGTCAGCGGTTAGTTCAATTAACTTGATGTCGTCAACGCCGTACACCAGGAACACACGACCATTTTCGAAGAACAGCGCCGAGTCGTGATAAAGACCATTGAGCACCGATGTTGTCCAGGAGCCGCCTTCAATATTGTTAGTGCGGTAGATGTAAGTGCGGTTGGTGGTGTAGGAAAAGGTGCTCACATAATAAGTGCCATTCAGGTAGCGAATGCTGCTCGCCCAGGAACCATTACCATAAGCCTCTTGCCCATTCTCCAGATTCAATTGCGCGTTGTTGGCAAGTGTGGAATAAGCGTAATTCACCAGCGTCCAATTTTTCAGGTCGATGGATTTCATCACCGGCACACCGGGACTCATGTGCATGGTGGTACTGGTCATGTAGTAGGTGTCGCCCACGCGAATCACTGAGGGATCCGGCACGTCGGCCCAGATAATCGGATTACTGGCTTCCACCAGATCCACCGGCTCTTCGTCACGTTCACCACCTATTGAAAAATCGTCGGCGTAATAGCTAACGGTAGTGTTGGATGACTCAATAATAAAATGTTGGAAAGGTGTTCCACTGTGCGTGTAATTGCCACGTACTAATGTCCAGCTGTTGGCGTTGGCCGTTGCGCGCGCGATGTTGGAATATTCGTTGTAACTGCTCGTGTCGGCATCGTCTTCTCGTTTTGCTGTGAGGATAATTTCAGCATCCGGTGAACCGGCGGCCAGTTTTACCCACACGGCTACGTCATAGATGTTGCCTTGCGTGAGTGAACCGACGTTGAAGGTTAATCCGTTCCACGCCGATGTGCGGCCGGTGATTAGCGCACTCGCTGAACCGCTACGGCGTTCCTGCGTAGATCGCGCGACAGTACCGGCCGTCGTCGCCCAATGTGTTAAACCATTTTCTACACCGCCGTTCTCGGCAAAATTATTCGCGGGTGCAGAATAGGATGAACTGCTGGAACTTGTCGTCGCACTGGAACTGGACAGCGCGCTGCTGGATGAAACCGCAACGGAAGATTGTGCAGAAGAACTGCTGGAAGAAATCGGATTACTACCACTACACAACGTGCCGCTCAGCGCGGGAATTTCCGGCGCGGCGTTGCCCTTGGTGCCCTGGAAGCCAAACTCAGCCGCTTGGCCTGGCGATAAATTGCCATTCCAACTGGCGTTGCTTGCGGTGTAAGGATTGGAACCACTGACAGTGGCATTCCAACTGTTGGTGATGCGGTTATCGCCGGCATATTGCCAGCTCACATTCCAACTGTTTACCGCCGCATTAGTGTTGTTGGTAATTTTTACCGAGGCGGTAAAACCGTTGCCCCATTGATTGGTGACGGTGTATTCGCACGCGGCTTGCGCGGGTAATGCGAGTAGCGCTGCGATAGCCGTCAGTATCGGTAATTGTGTCGCACGCGAAGATAATCGCTGGCGCAATGTCTTGTTAGTCATGTTCATGGTTGTTGATATCTCCCGGATAAAACTGGTCGTGGATTCGCCTTAATTCTTATTTTTAAAAGAGGATTTTCTGGCAAAAAGAACACCGAGAAAATCCCATCGATTTCCGAGTCTGTATCTGCTAGACAATCCTTTCTTAGCGAAAGGATTGTCTGCTGTTATTGTGGTTAACGTCCGATGTAATTCATCAACCAGGTCATGGCAGGGCGGGGCGTGCCATTTTCGTGAATCAAACCGGAGCCCTCAATCCATGTTCTGCCGTTGACGTAGCCCCAGATCGTGATGCCTCTAACGTGAGGGTGATTCCAGAACACCGGGAAGTGGGCCTGGTAGTTTTGCAGTTGCACTTGATCATTGTTATCGCCGATATCGTATTCAGAAATGTAGATGGGCTTGCCAACCTGATTCCAGATATTGTCGATCGCGGTTTTAACTTGTGCTGCTGTCATACCTTTCAATTCATGCGCTTGCAGACCGACTGCATCGATGTAATTGCCTTGCGCTCTCGCAAGTGCAATAAACTCGTTGTGCTGCCAGCGAATATTGTTGTAGTCGTTAAGAATCAGGATGGAGTTGGGGCAATATTGACGAGCTAATTGGAAGGTCCGTTGAATCCAGTTATTGCCAAACGCCCGTTGTGCATAACCGGCGGGCTGGTGACCAGGCACTGCTTCGTTAACCACGTCGATCATCGCTGTATCTGGATAGCGCGTGCAGAAATCGCGAATCCACTGTTCAATTTCAGCGGCGACTTCCGGACCGCTCAAATTATTAAGCCATGACGGTGACTGTGCACCCCATACAAAGGTGTGAGCTTTTACCGGAATATTATTTTGACGAGCGTAGGCATAGATGCGATCAAGCGGTGCCCAGTTATAGACATTGCGCGTGCCTTCAACAGAGCCCCATTTACCTTCGTTCTCCGGCGTGATCTGATTCCAGTAACGCGTGAAGTCCGATCTCACGGCACCGGAGGTAGTAATGTTACCGACGAATTTACCGGTGTTGCCTACACTGCTGGAGGAGCTTGATGAAGAACTGGACGAGGGACGCTCACCGGCCACCACGAAATCATCGGCGTAGTAACTGACGGTGGTATTGTCGGACTCAATAATAAAATGTTGGAAAGGTGTACCCGACTGCGTGTAATAACCTTCCAGCAGGGTCCAGTTGTTAGCCGACACTTCCGCCATAGCAACGCGGGTATATTCATTGTAAGTGGAGGTGTCTGAATCGTCCTGACGTTTGGCCGTCAGCATCACAACAGAGTCCGGTGAACCTGCAGCCAACCTGACCCACACACCTACGTTGTATTCGCTGCCGTTGTTTAAGGCACCGGCATTAAACGTCAAACCATTCCACGCTGATGTGCGACCGGTGATGTACGCACTGGCCGCGCCCGTGCGGCTCACTGAGGTGGTACGTGTAACTGTACCGGCCGTGGTGCCCCAGTTGGTCAAACCACTTTCCACTCCACCATTTTGCGCAAAATTATTGCTCGGCGACGAGTAGCTGGATGATGAGCTGCTGACCGGCGGTGTGCTGCTGGAAGAAGAAGACGCCGGTGTTGACGATGGAGCAGAACTGGAACTGACACTGCCACCACAGAGTGCGCCAGTCACGCTAGGCACTTGCGCCGCTGCGCCGCCTTTGGTGCCCTGAAATCCAAACTCGGCGGATTGGCCGGGTTGTAAGCTGCCATTCCAACTTGCGTTGCTTGCGGAATAAGGATTGCTTCCACTGACGTTGGCATTCCAGCTGTTCGTTACGCGGTTATCACCAGAATACTGCCAGCTGACATTCCAACCATTTACCGCTGAATTAGTGTTGTTGGTAACCTTGACCGATGCAGTGAAGCCGTTATTCCATTGATTGGTTACCGTGTATTGGCAAGCTGCATGAGCGGTGCTGGTCAAGGCCGCTGCAGCGAGTGTTAGCATCACACACTGGGCTGGCCGTTTGATTAATGCCGGGCAAGACATTGTTTTTATCGATCTATACATGATGTATTCCTCAAAAGAACTACTGATGAAAGTCAGTACTCTGATATAGATATATTCACAAAAATTTGTGAATACGATGGTTGCAGAATAACTTGCACAGGTACCCTGCCGAGCAGCAGCGGCCCGTGAAGTTTTCAGCGTTCAGATCGATGCAGGTATATGCCTGCGCAGCAGTGCTACGCAGGTCGATTATTTTTTGGTGTTGCTACTGCTATTGATGGAAGTCCTTTTCCATCGGGTATCGCATTAACGATTCAAATAATTCATCAACCAGGTCATGGCCGGACGCGGTGTACCGTTGTCCTGGATCAAACCGCTGCCATTCACCCAGGTGCGGCCCACGACATAACCCCACAGGGTGATGCCTTTTACCGACGGGTGGTTGTAGAACAGCGGGAATTGCGTCTGCATGATTTGCAGTTGTTGTTGGTCGTTGGTGCGCGCAACGTCGTATTCGGAGATATAAAGCGGCAAGCCCAGTGCAGCCACCTGATTCAATTTGCTGCTTACATCATTAAACGACCAGTCCTCCAAACCGTGCGCTTGTAACCCAAGTGCATCCACCACACCGGCTTGCACAGCCGGGCGCGCCATGGCGATAAACTCGTTGGTGTTCCAGCTCAACACGTTGTAGTCGTTAAGGATCAGAATGGAATTGGGGCAATACTGCCGCGCAATCTGGAATACGCGAATAATCCAGTCGTTGCCGTAAGCGCGTTGCGCATAGGTTGCCGGCGCATGGCCGGGTGTGGCTTCGTTCACGACGTCGATCATCGCGGTGTCAGGGTAACGCGCGCAGTAATCGCGAATCCATTCTTCAATTTCGGCGGCAACTTCCGGGCCGCTCAAATTGTTGAGCCAATTTGGCGATTGATTGCCCCACACAAAGGTGTGTGCTTTCACCGGAATATTATTCGCGCGCGCGTAGTTGTAGATGCGGTCGAGCGGTGCCCAATTATACACATCACGCGTGCCTTCAATGGAACCCCACTTGCCTTCGTTTTCCGGGGTGATCTGATCCCAGTATTGAATGAAGTCGGAACGCACATTGCCGGAGGTGGTGATATTGCCGACAAAGAATTCATGGTCACCGCCACCTTGTTCCACTTCCCCGCCGATAGAAAAATCATCCGCATAAAAACTGATGGTTTCGTTTTCTGATTCGATGATGAAATGCTGGAAAGGTGTACCGGATTGCGTGTAGTAACCTTGCAGTAAGGTCCAACCGTTAGCCGAGGCGGTTGCCATCGCCACTTGCGAATATTCGTTATAGGTGGAGGTATCCGCATCGTCCTGACGCTTGGCCGTTAACATCACCACCGAATCCGGCGAACCGGCCGCAAGTCTGACCCACACCGCCACGTCATATTCATTGCCAGTCGTTAACGCGCCGACATTAAAGGTTAAACCATTCCACGCGGCCGTGCGGCCGGTGATGTAGGCACTGGCTGAACCGCTGCGGCGTTGTGAGGTGTTGCGGCTTGCAGTACCGGCGGTCGAACCCCAGTTGCTGAAACCACTTTCCACACCGCCGTTTTGCGCGAAATTATTTTCGGGTACTTCATAACCGCTGGAAGACGAAACGCTTGAAGATGGCATGCTTGAGGAAGGAGCGCTGGATGAAGGTGTGCTGGATGCCACACTGCTGGACGATACCGGCGGCGTACTGCCACGGTTTGCGCAGAAACCGATAGACGAATCGCTCTGGCCCGGTTGCAGGGTGCTGTTCCAGGAAACACCGGATACATTTAATGTTGAACCACTTTGACTCCATTCGCCGTTCCACAAGCTGCTCACCGTGCCATCAACCGTAATACCCAAATTCCAGGTGACAGCGGAACCGCTGCTGTTGGTCACGGTAAGCGACGCGCAATAACCACCGCCCCAGTCGTTGGTAATTTGTATGGAGCCGGACACATTCCCGCCCGTGGGCGTCGAGCTGGCCGCGCTGCTCGCAACGCTTGAACTCACCACACTGGAACTGACTGAACTGGCAATGCTTGACATACTACTTGACGAATTGTTGCTCGCACTGATGGTGCCGGCGCTCGCGGTGAGCGTCACCGCATCCAGACGCGTGCCGTCTTCGCGTCGCAAAATTCTCAGCACATGATTACCCGCCGCAAGATTTTCAAAATTCGCGACAGACAGATTTTGCCAACCGCTGGTAGCGGTATTGTTTTGCGTGGTCCAGGCACCGCTATCCAGTTTGTAATAAAACGAATCGTCGTCGGCATTCAGCATGGCCGCGCGCATCTGGAATTGCACACTGGCTGATTGCGACAGCGAAAACGGAATCTGGATTTGCCCGCTCTCGTTGTCGGCGGGTGTGCCCAGCAATTGATTATTGTTGTTGGGCCATTCGATGTATTGACCACCGGAAGCCGCACTGTCGGATTGCACCAGGAACGGACTGAAGCTGCTTTGGTTACTGAGCGATTCCAGTTCAACCGCTAATTGCCCGCTGCCACCGGTCGTGCCAGTAAATTGATACCAATTCAAATTGTGCCCCGCGGTTGAACGCAGATACACATCGTGCACGCCGGTGACACGACTGAACGACACGGATTGCGTCTGCCAGGTTTGCCAGCCGGCGG
The DNA here is from genome assembly GCA_946886255.1 of uncultured Cellvibrio sp. Next base: position 9,268 of record CAMPIG010000136.1, read on the forward strand.
TGTTTTGTACTTGCAGGGTCGCGATAGGGGCGTTGTTGACGCTGTCCAGGCGAATCTCCAGACCAGAATTAATCGCTGCTGCCACGCGCGCGTTCATGCCCGTTGCACCCGCACCAAAATCCACATCGGAAATTCTTACCCAATCGCCGGAACCCATCATCAGGTTCATGGTGCCTTCGCTGGCCCGCTCGGTTTCAATGCCGTTTTCGTTGTCGAACATCTCCGCTTGATTAATATTAAATGCATTCACATTTTTTAATTGCGGAACACCCACTGGCCCGGCGCTGACGCGCTGCATGGTGCCGTCGGCGTTGTAGTACAAACGGTCCACGTTGATAGACCGGGAGAATGTGCTGTGCCCGACCTCATTCGCTACCGCGCGATTGTGATAAAAGATATACCACTGATCTTTGTATTGAATGATGGATTGGTGATTGTTGTTGTTATTGTTTTCCCATGGCTGACCCAACACAGTGCCGCGCCGGGTAAATCCGGAAGTGGGGTTATTGCTGGTCATGTAATCAATGGTTAAACCACCGGCGGTGTCGGTGGAATAACTCAAATAGTAGGTGCCGTTTCTTTTGTGCATGTACAAGGCTTCAAAGAAATTCGGCACATCCAGCGTGATCGCCGAACCGCTGGTGCTGATCATGTCGTTGTTCAACCGAATCACCCGCGCGTTACCCGGACCACCGCCACCGAAATACAAATAAGCCTGACCGTTATCATCGATAAACACACCCGGATCAAACAGCCAGGTCACGTTAGCATTGGGTGTGCTTCTGCTCACCAGCGGACGACCCAATGGGTCGGTGTATGGCCCTTCGGGGCGGTCCGCTACGGCTACACCAATCGAACCGGCGCCGTCAGGGAAATATAAATAATAGCGACCGTTGCGCTCGATAAAATCCGGCGCGTACGCGAGATTCGCCCATGAGGTATTCGTGCGCGAATTCCAGATGATGCCGTGATCCTGCCAGTTGACCATGTCGTCGGAGGAAAACAGGTAGTAATCAATCAGCCCGCCGTA
>CAMPIG010000137.1 GCA_946886255.1 uncultured Cellvibrio sp.
GGCATTGTTTGGATGCCCAATGGATCCAACGCCACAATGAAATTTGATGATCGCGAGCGCAATGGATATGCAGCTGCTTTTCAATGGGAGAACCCCAGCGATACGGTATTGGCAACCTTCCAATTCATGCGCTCTGATGCAGAGCTGGCTTGGACAGAAAATGCTATCAAATATCAGGGGGGCTATTTTGATGAGAACTCCCAACAGGATCTTCGCCGCACTCGCCCATTAGCAGGCACTGAGTTTGAATTCGATGACCAGGGTATCTTTCAGGCGGGCTTCTTAACAGACTCCGATGGCTGGCGTACTGCCGATGGCCATGAAGACCGCGTGCCGCGCGCTTGGGGTGATAACCCAATCAGTGTGGCGCAATGGGGTCATCCTTTCCAGACCGATACACGTTATAAGAGTACCCGTACAGTCATTGATGATTACGCGTTTAACGTGAAGTTTACGCCTAATGATCAATGGGAATATTCGTTCGATCTGCAATATATTGAAGCAGAAACTGAAGACGATGACCTGACCATCATGCTGGCAACCCATGCCATGCAGGAATATGACACGCGTGGTGATACGCCCTCATTACGTTTGGTTCAACCCTGGAATGGACTGCGTGAAGCTAACGCCGAAACTTATGCGGAGGGTTTCCCAGGATTCTCAGGCGACCCCGCAGGTGATAGCAATTTCTTCCAGGACCCGACCTCATATTGGTGGCAGTCTGCGATGGACCATTATGAGCGCTCTGAGGGTGACTCCATCGCCGGCCGTATTGATGTCAAACATAATTTTGAAGACCAGGGTTTCATGAAATCGGTGTCGGCTGGTGTGCGTATTGCCGAGCGGGAGCAAACGGTTCGCTATTCCGTATATAACTGGGGTGCTTTAGGGCCTCGCTGGCAAACAGACATCTATTGGGCTGATCGGGATATTGTTGCAGACCAAGAAATTGAAGCGGTCAGTTGGGATGATTTCCACCGTGGCGACGTGATAGACATTCCTGGTGGTTATACATTGCACCCCAGCGATCAATTGGTTAAAGATGTTATTCGCGGCCGAGAGTTGGTTGCAGATGCCGGTAGTTTTGTTCCGGCGAATGCACGCGATGGTGCAGAGAGTTACTTCCTGCCTTCGGAGGTCTATGTTACGCAAGAGACTAATGAAGCAGCCTATGTTCGGTTTGATTTTGGATCGGATGAAACCGCATACCGTTTTAGCGGTAACCTCGGTTTACGGTATGTCAGCCTGAAACGTGATGCCTTGGGTTCGGTCCAGTACCCTGATCTGATTCCTACCAACCCGGTACCGGATGGTATTTCTACTCCACTGACTCGCCCGGTAGTTGAAGCGTGGGTTGTGGAGCAAGCACAGGCGCTGGTTGATGCCGGAACACACCCGACGTTGGAAGCAGCGGCTACTGCTGTTCTTGCAGATGAGGGTTCTCGCTGGATTGGTGATGAAAACAATTACCTGAGCAACGAAGAGCGTGGTTTTGGTAACAACGCATTTACTATTGAAGAAGACTCCTCCGATTACAGCACAGTGCTACCCAGCTTTAATCTGAAGGTTGAATTAACGGATGAGTTGATCACACGTTTTGCCGTGGCGAAAGCCATTGCTTTACCTGACATGGAGTCCGTGAAAAACCAGGCGAACCTGGGTACCATAGCGATCAATATTCTCCGTCCGGACATCGATCCTGATAATCCTGACGCGGATGGCGGTATTCTTGGAGCTGAAGTTGCCGGTTGGCGAGGTAGTTCCGGTAACCCTTACCTGAAGCCTATGGAATCAGTGCAATATGACGCTTCGTTGGAGTGGTATTTTGCCAATGTAGGTTCGCTTACCACCACTTTCTTCTATAAAGATTTAAGCAATTTCTTCGTTTATGGTGCATTCCCCCGCGAGTTCACCAACCCGGTTTCCGGCGTTACTCAGGTTGCTGAAGTGGAAGGGACCCGTAACGGTGGTGATGGAAGTATGCAAGGTTTTGAGATTGCTTATCAGCAATTCTATGACATGCTGCCCTCACCTTGGGATGGATTAGGTCTGCAGGTTAATTACACCTACATTGAAGCGAGTGGTGTTCCCAACTCAGGCGATGGTAGTGTCGATGGCTTTGAAGGAACCTCGAATGATACTGGCGCAAGGGTGAATTTCGACAAGGTACCATTGCAAGGGCAATCGAAGGATACCTTTAACATCGTTGGTATGTACGATAAGTATGACTGGTCTGTACGCTTGGCGTATAACTGGCGGTCTAAATATCTGCTGACAACGCGCGACGTCATCAGTAAATATCCTCTATGGAATGATGATGCTGGTTTCCTTGATGGTTCAGTGTTTTACAACATCAATGAAAACATTACTGTAGGCTTGCAGTTTACCAACCTGCTCAATACCCAAACCAAAACTATCATGATCCTGGATGGTGAAGGCGCAGAAGCGGGTAGATCCTGGTTTGTTAATGATCGTCGAGCAGCATTTATCGTACGAGCTAATTTCTAAAAAAACTTGTAGTGAAAAAAGCATATCGTTTATTCGATATGCTTTTTTTTGCCTCTGGCTGCCATAGAAATTTTGGTGCTTACGTCAGTGGGTGGGAAAGCAGCGGTGGTAATCCCTATCTGCAACCTATGGAATCTAACCAGTTCGACGTTCCTCTGGAGTGGTACTTTGCTGAAGTCAGCTCATTGACAGGTACAATCTTTTACAAAGATCTCAGTAACTTCTTTATCTATGGCGCCTTCCCACAAACATTCACAAACCCGGTTTCCGGAAGAAGAGTTGTTGCAACAACATCAGCACATCAGGCAGGCGGTGCAAAAAACCGTTGACGCCATGCCCCACCATCGCGAAATACTTGCACGTTATTGCCCTGCTCGTTAGAACTGGAGACATTTATGTCGGATAATCGTATTGAACGCGTTGTCATTGTCGGTGGTGGCACCGCCGGGTGGATGACGGCGGCTGCCATGGCCAAAGTGCTCAAGAACCAATACTGCAAAATTCAGGTAATTGAATCGGAAGACATCGGCACCGTCGGCGTTGGTGAAGCAACGATTCCGCAAATCCAGCTATACAACCGCTTGTTGGGTTTGAACGAAGACGATTTTGTTCGCCGCACCCAGGGTACATTTAAATTGGGCATTCAATTTGTTAACTGGAGTCACATCGGCAGCGCTTATATCCATGCCTTTGGCGATGTCGGTAAGGATATGGACGCAATCCAGTTTTATCATTATTGGTTGAAGCTATATCAGGCGGGTGAGGTCGGCGACATCGGTGAATACACGCTCACCGCTATTGCGGCGCGCAAAGGGAAATTCATGCGTTCCATCGACGCAGGTAATTCGCCTTTGTCCAATATTGCTTATGCGTTTCATTTTGATGCGGGGCTCTATGCGCGTTATCTGCGCGAGTACGCTGAGCAATTAGGAGTCGTTCGCACAGAGGGCAAGATTACCCATGCTAACCTCAACCCCGACAATGGTTTTATTGAGTCCGTTGCCCTGGAAAGTGGTGAGGTGATCAGTGGCGACTTATTTATCGATTGCTCCGGCTTTCGCGGCTTGTTGATTGAGCAGGCATTAAAAACCGGCTACGAAGACTGGACCCATTGGCTGCCTTGCGATCGCGCTTGGGCGGTGCCTTGCGAGAGCAAGGGTGATCCCACGCCTTATACTCGCTCTACAGCGCACGCGGCTGGCTGGCAATGGCGTATCCCCTTGCAGCATCGTATTGGCAACGGTCATGTCTATAGCAGTCGCTACATGAGTGATGATGAAGCGGTTGATATTCTACTCAACAACCTCGACGGTGCACCGCTGGCCGAGCCGCGCTTATTAAAATTTACGACGGGCAAACGCCATAAATTTTGGAATAAAAACTGTGTGGCGATCGGCTTGGCCAGTGGCTTTATGGAGCCGCTCGAATCAACCAGTATTCATCTGGTGCAATCCAGTATTGCGCGTCTGATGAGCTTGTTCCCGAATAAGCATTTTGATCAGGAGGATATCGATGAATTCAATCGCCAGGCGCATTTTGAGTATGATCGTATCCGCGATTTTCTGATTCTGCATTATCATGCAACCACTCGTGATGATTCAGCTTTCTGGAATTATTGCCGCACCATGAGTATCCCGGTGGAGCTGCAACAGAAGATCGATCAATTTAAAAAGAATGGTCGCATCTATCGCAACAGTGTAGAAATGTTCAATGACCTGAGTTGGTTGGAGGTGATGCATGGTCAGGGAATTCGGCCGCGTGCTTATCATCCTATTGTTGATGTTATGTCGAAAGATGAACTGCTGAAGCGTATGGCCGGGATTAAATCGGTGATTGATCGCTCGGTTGAGGTCATGCCTTCCCATGCAGAGTTTATTGCGGAGCACTGTAAGGCCGAAAAATTAATGATGTGATATAACGGCATCCGGGCAGTGAACGTGCCTGAATGCCGTGGCAGTTTTTATTTCTTACTCAATACAACCTTTCTCGCCTTCGGCCAAGCGTTCAAGACGAATATTCGTAATACTCAAGGTCAATTTCCCTTCGGTAGCGATGGTAAAAGGCCCCGATATTTTACTGAGATCAAAGCCATCATCACTCTTGAAACAGTTCAGTGGCACCGGCAGGCTGAACCATTCACCCGCAGGAAATTCCGTCAGTAGCTTGCGTATCTGCACTTCCCCGCGACAAGGCCAGGTGCAACTCATACTTAAGGTGACGCCTTTGCTCGGGCGCTTATCCACCCGAATATCCATAGCCAGGGCAGCTGCGTCTTTAAAGTTGGCGATATCAATAGCGGGGCCGACAATACTCAAGGTCGCAGTATCTTTCTTTTTGCCATTCCAACTGGCCTGTAGCGCATCGCCTTTGCCTTTAAAGTCCGTCGGCTTGATCGATAACTTACCGCTTTTCGATTGCCCGGTACGATCCTGAACCGCCAGAGCCCAATCGCTGGGGTCGCCCAGCATTAATCCCCAGGGCGCAACGAGTTGACCTTGATTGAGATAGAAAAATGTCGGGTTCTCGGTTTGCGCTGATGCGGGAGAAATAAAAAAACCACACATCAACAAGCTGATAAGGCGCAGGCTTTGGCTGAAGCAAAGGGTGGTGTGAAACATGGTGGCATCCTCAATAATTATTTTTGATAGATAAGGAGTAACGCGCCACCATGGTTGCAAAGGGAATAGGAAAAGTCAAACAAGCGCAATATTGTTAACAACCCGGCGGTGTGGCGCCGGGGCAGTTATCGAACATTATTTTGTAAATGCACTGAGCGTCTGGATGGTGCCGTCGGCATTATGCCTCAGCTCGGCTACTTTGACATTGCGCAAATGCGTTTTGCCACCGGACAACTGGCTGTCGTGATAGAACAAATACCACTTACCATTAAACTCCACGATGGAGTGGTGGTTGGTCCAGCCGAGTACGGGTTCAAGAATTATCCCTTGATAAGTAAAAGGGCCGTAGGGATTATCGCCAACAGCGTAGGCAATATTATGCGTGTCGCCTGTTGAGTAGGAAAAATAGTATCGGCCATTGTACTTGTGCACCCAGGCCGCTTCGAAAAAACGTCGATCGGTGTCGCTGGCCAACAGCGGCTGGCCTTGTTGATCCAGGAGCTGAACGTCTTTTAAATCTTCAGCCAGGCTGAACATGTTGTCATCCAGGCGTGCGATTTTAGGCATGAATGCTGGCTGATCATCTGCCGGATATTGATCGTCCGTCTGATAACTGCCGCTACGCCAGCGCTGTAATTGTCCACCCCAAATGCCGCCTACGTATAGGTAATAGCTGCCGTCAGTATCTTTAAATACGGCGGGGTCAATACTGTAGCTGCCTTTGATTGGTGTCGGTTCGGCGGTAAACGGACCGCTGGGAGAATCGCTCACGGCCACACCAATACGGAAGATACCTTGCTGATCTTTAGCAGGAAAATATAAATAATACTTGCCCGCTTTTTCGGCGGCATCGGGTGCCCAGAGTTGTCTGCTCGCCCAGGGTACATTCTCCAGTGCGAGGGCTACACCATGATCCGTAACTTCGCCGCCCACGGTATCCATAGAGAGCACGTGGTAATCCTTCATATCGAATTTATCGCCTTCGCCACTCGTGGCAATATCCGTTTTAATATCATATGACGGATAAATATAAATTCGACCATTAAAAACGTGCGCGGAAGGATCGGCAGTAAAGATATGGTCGACTAACGGTTGCGATGAAAACTGTGGTTCACGCTTGGCTTGTGAGTTTTCCTGCTTGACCGCTGTCACAGCGTTTTCGTCTGTTGTGCTAGCGGGAGCGTTAGTGTCTGCGGTTTTATCCTGGCAAGCAAAAAGAAAGCTGGTTAGCAGAACAACGCTGCCAAATTGAAATGTTCTAGACACAAATACAACCCCCAAAAATTACTACTAAAATAAAATTACCAATGCCACAAGGTGCCGTCTTCCAGACGATTGACTGGCAGGCATGCACGTTTGTAAGGATACTGCGCCGCAAGTTTTTCATCGATGTCCACACCGTGCCCCGGCGCTTCACCGGGCGTGAAGTAACCGTCATCGAAACGATAGGCATGAGGAAAGACTTCATCCATTTGTTCACTGTGCGCCATGTGTTCCTGAATACCGAAGTTAGGCACCCAGTAATCAAAATGTAGCGCTGCGCCCATACAGATTGGTGATAAATCAGTTGCGCCATGACAGCCGGTGCGCACATTAAACAGTGCAGCAAAGTCGGCGATACGGCGCAAGTGAGTGATACCGCCAGCGTGGACAATCGTGGAGCGAATATAGTCGATCAGCTGGTTCTGAATCAGCTCGCGGCAATCATGAATACTGTTGAAGACTTCACCTACCGCCAGAGGCGTTGTGGTGTGTTGACGAATAAGTTTAAACGCGTCCTGATTTTCAGCGGCAACGGCATCTTCCATCCAGAATAAATGGTAAGGCTCCAGCTCTTTGCCGAGGCGCGCTGCTTCAATAGGTGTCAGGCGGTGATGCACATCGTGTAACAAATGCAAATCCGGTCCGAACGCCTTGCGCACTTCAGCAAATAATTCCGGAATAAAATTCAGGTACTTTTCGGTCGACCAGGTTTCCACGGAAGGCAAATCACTATCGGCAGGCTCGTAATTTTTATTGTCTTTTGCTACACCGTAGGTCTTTTCAATACCGGGAATGCCGCACTGAACGCGAATCGCTTTGTAACCCTTGGCTTTGGCTTTGGCCACGGCTTCCAGTGTGGTTTCCAGGTCTCTGCCGTTGGCATGGGTGTAGGTCATAATGCGCTCGCGGCTGCGGCCGCCGAGTAACTGGTAAAGCGGCATATTGGCGGCTTTGGCTTTAATATCCCACAGCGCGGTATCAACAGCGGCCAGCGCCGTCATACCCACGGGGCCACGCCGCCAATATGCACCGCGATAAAAAAATTGCCAGATATCTTCAATCTGATGTGGATCGCGGCCAATCAATGCTGGAATTAAATAATCTTCCAGATAAGAGACGACGGCTTTTTCACGGCCATTCAAGGTGCCGTCACCTAGGCCGTAAATTCCTTCATCGGTCGTAATCTTCAACGTGACAAAATTTCTGCCCGGCGAGGTAACAATGACTTTAGCTGCAACAATCTTCATTCATTCATGCTCTTCAATTTGATGATACCGCCTGCTTTATTAGTTAAAGCGGACACTTTGCTCCGGTCCGAGGTAGCTGGGTCTCAGCCCCCCAGTATTAATGACAATCTTTTGTAAGGCTACCGCCGGATCGACCATATAAATGCGCAACTTATGTAAACCCGGTGTGGCTATATTGTGTTTACTGAGTATCTTGCGCGAATCCGTGCGCACCGATTCTTCCCAGGCGGCTGGGCTCATATCTTTTACAATATCGATAATCCGCGGGGTTTCATTGCCGAAGCCGATGCCGTAACGTAAGCCGCGCTGAGGAAACATGGGCAAGCTGGGTGCAAAGATAGATTCAACAGTAAATTCGCCAGTGGAAAAAAAATAAACCTCGTATTCAAGGTAAGGTGCTTTTTTGGGGTTTTCAAAGCTGAAATCCGTCACCGGAAATGGTGACATGGATGACAAGGTTCGACCGTGCTGCGGAATTTTTTCCCAGGCAAAACCGTGTGATTCAGTTGTCGCGCTGTAATTCTCTGCTTCTATGGACACATAACCATCAGCTTCTACAAAGCCGCGTAGATTAGTGGTTGCCTTTGCATCGGGATTAACAATGTGCACCTTGATTGTCGCCCCGCCAAACCCTGTACCAACGACATGGATCGTGCCGCTGACCTTACCTTTAGGTGCGTTTTGCCAATCAATGCTGACCTGCACAGACTGGCTTAGCTTAACTTGTCCACTAGTATGGCTAAGTATAATCCAAGGTTCGCTGACTTTGGCTGAAAAATTAAACGGCTGTGTTCCTTTATTAAAAACATCAATGGTGCGCTGGCTTTTGCCATAGGGACTGAATCCGGGCAATTGGTAATCAGCCGGCGTAGGCCAGGCTTCTTTCATGCCTTCCACCGCGACGCCCATATCGGCGGCACCGTGAGGTTCATACTGATGCAGAACCGGTAAGGTGTTGGCGGGTGGGTTGTTCCAATGGGTATAACCAATACGTGGCTGTGACATAAAATGATTCCATTTGCCGTCACTCAATTCCGTATGGAATTGTTTTTCCAGAGCAGCATCCTGCCGAAAAAGAATGCGTGCTCGTTCAGCATAATCATTGGTGTTAGCTCGCCCCTGGCTGGCATAGAGATGATTCTTGGCGACCATGTCATACATTTCGGTGATGATCGCGCTGGCTTTAACAGGGTAAAGCACCAATTGGAAAAACGCGGCCTTGTGCGAAGCTGGCATTTTTTCGTAAAGCACCTCTGCGCGCGCGCTCAGGTCTTTTAAGTCGTTGGTGATACGGTCGGCCTCGTTGTAATGCAATTGGCTGTAGATAAATGCCTCTTGCAACTCCGGTTTACGGCGGCCGTTGTGGCGTGTGTAGCCGGTCATCAACGCGGCAGTTTCTTCCGCATATTCAGCACCGAATTCACGCTTCGCCCACAACGCACCGAATTCTTCAATACGTTCTTTCGGCCAGGCTTCAGGATTCCAGGCCATGCGCAGGAAAAACTCGATAGGGTATTCCATGGGTTTTAAATCGCCGACATTGACGATCCAGATTTTGTTCGCATCGTAATGGTAAGCAAGATTCATTTGCTCCCAGATCTTGGCAATAGGCACGGTATTGATCCAGCGATAGGAGCGCGGCCCACCCACATAATCAAAGTGGTAATAAACCCCTGCACCGCCACTGCGTTTGCGTTCCTCCGGCGTCGGCAGGCGACGAATGTTGCCCCAGTTGTCATCGCACCATAACAGGATGACATCGTCCGGTACGCGCATGCCGCGCTCGTAAAAGCCTTGCACCTCTTTATAGAGTGCCCACACTTGCGGCACATCAGTAATGGCATTTTCACCAAAGACCTCGCTAAGGATTTCTCGTTGATCGCGCACAATTTTTTCCAGCAGCTCGACGTTTTCGCCTTCGCTCATCGGCTCGTCTTGCTGGCCGCGCATGCCGAGCGTATAGATACTTTCGTAAGGCTTGTTGCGTTTGGCTCCGTCTACCCAAAACATATACAAATTTTCCGCATTTTTGGAATACTCCCACGGCCCTTTACCGTAGCGATTCCACTCTTTGTCGGCGCGCATCATCGGTTCATGGTGTGAGGTTCCCATCACGATGCCGTACTCGTTGGCCAGGATCATATTTTGCGGATCATCATCGGCAAAGGCGTTATTCCACATAGCGGGCCACAGGTAATTGGCTTTCAGGCGCAGTAATAATTCGAACACGTTTTCGTAAAATTGGTGATTGTAATTGCCGTATTTTTCGGTAGTCCAGTTGGTCAGCGCTGGCGCTTCGTCGTTAAGGAAAATGCCACGATATTTCACCTTGGGTGCATCCTGTACCCGCGTATTTTTCTTGATATAAATTCGGTCTTTTTGTTTTGCCGGAACGTCGGCCCACCAATACCACGGTGAAACCCCGATTTTTTCCGACAGATCATAAGTGCCGTAAGTAGCGCCGCGCTTGTCGCTGCCGGCGATGACCAGTGCGCGAATCACACCGGGAAAAGGTTTGTACACCGTTTGAATGTGGTAGGCATCCCATTGCCCTTCGATATTGTCGGGATTGATCTTGCCATTCTCGATAAGCTGGTCAATCAACTCACTCTTGCCGATGGCGCCGATAATAATTGCGTAGCGCCCAAGCTC
>CAMPIG010000138.1 GCA_946886255.1 uncultured Cellvibrio sp.
CCGATGTTGCCGAAATCAAACTGTGAACGAAACAGGAATTCATTTTCCGCCAGCGCTTCGATGATGTGTTTGCGCTCAAGACGGCCCGCAAAGAGCGTACCCAACAAAGTTGTCGCCAAGGGATAGACGATTAACACCGGCAAGCCGACATCGGCTAGTACTTGGAGGGCGGTGGTAAGGGGCAAGGTGAACATCAGCACCAACATCACCAGGTGAATCACCAAACCGAAAAGGTAGAGCTCGCCGGTGGAGATACGTACCAGCTCCCGAAAACGATAATGCCGCCAGGTAATGCCGATGAAGCCGGAAGCGATAATCACCAGCACACCGGTAAAAGCGGCTGCCCCACCCTGATAAAGGCGCAAGACCGCCGCCATGACCATGGCTATCAACGTGGGAAGTGGACCAAAAAATAAGCCGGCTATGCCGAGCAATACCGAACGCGTATCGAAGACGATACCCGGGGCGAATTCCCAGGGCGTCAGCATGATAACGATAGCGGTAACACCCAAACCCACACCGATCATGACCTTCCACCACAGCAGTCGCTCGGTACGTTTGCGGTCAATGGCCAGATCGTAGATAAAGATCATCGCCAACAGAAGTGCAGCGTTGTGTGTCAGGGCAAGAAGGCTGGCGCTGTCCATGGGGATATCAAAGGTGCCTTATGCAGGAAACAGGGTTATCTCAGTCAAATAAGTCGGCGTGTTGCGATTAAGTGTATTTCACGAATAGGCAATCGGCCAGAATTCTGCCGTAGCAATTGCCATGATTTGGCTGCGGCAACGCGACTCAACGGTGATAACTGAATAAACCATTACAGCGAATCAAGCCAGCTTTAACCCGGTGATACCTATCAATATCAATCCCACTGATAGCAAGCGCAACGGCGATAAAGATTCGCCGAACAGCAAAACACCCAGCGCGACGGTACCCAGAGCACCAATCCCGCTCCATACGGCATAGGCTGTGCCCAAGGGCAACTGGCGCAACGACAAGCCGAGTAGCGTAAGACTCGTGGTCAATGCGAACACCGTGGCAACACTCGGCCAGAGGCGGGTAAAACCTTCACTGTATTTCAGCCCGAGCGCCCAGGCAATTTCAAACAAACCGGCAAAGAAAAGTAACAACCAGGACATGGTGACAACCTCATCAAACGCCGGGGTCGTCCCCAAAAAGCAGAACGCACGAGGTCGTCCCCGCGCGTAAAAAATTTTCTCACTTGATGACGCTCAAGGCAAGCTGGATTGTTCGCCAGCTAAATTTTATAACGCTTCTCGCCACGGTTGTTTATTGTTATAAGTGGCCAAACGCTGGTTTACATGCTCCAGCGGCAGGTCAAGATTTTTGGCATCTTTCAGCGCTTTGGTTTGCCAATTAATGGCCGTCTTGAAGTCTTTGTTTTCTGCTGCAACAGCGGCGGCAACTTGAAACAGGGTTTGCTTGTCGTGGTAGTTTTTATCTACCTTTTCCAGATAGCTGTTGGCCAGGACGCCGTTGCGTTTTTCTTCTGACGGGTGAGTGGTTAGTATCCAGGCATAACGCAACTGTGCTGCGGGGCTGCTGGCGGCAGCGCGTTGCAACCAATAGAGCGCTTTTTCTTCATTTTTTTCAAATCGCGCACCGCTCATCAACTCGATCGCTAACGTATATTGTGCATCTGTTATATTATCTGTCGCCGCCTTGATCAGCCATCCCATACTTTTATTCGAATCTGCGGTACACATGTTGCCATATAAAATATTTTGTCCGAGGAAAAAGCTGGCCGCTGCATTGCCGTTATTAGCAGCTTCCATGTACCATTTATTAGGGTTATCTTGTAGATCATCTATTTGCGTAAATGATGGCAAGGAGTCGAGGAAATATGCATATCCAAATTTATCCATATCATCCCCCTGTATGGCTTTTTCTTTCATCTCTTGCATCATTGTGATGATTCTTTTTTCATCAAATTTTGTGCCTGCGAGTTCAAAAATATAACGGCGCTTTACGCCAGTTACAGCAACAGGTTTGTTATCGATTTTTAAGGGTTCAAATTGAGTCTTGCGCATTGACTTAATGGCTGCATCAGTAAAGGCTTTATGTGGAGAATAATAGACAACATGATCTCTGGTTGTACCATCTTTTTCGATAGTAAATAGCATATCAACCCAACCAAAAGAGCCCCTACTTGCCATTTGCATTGGGTAATCAGGAGCTACACTTTTGATTAGACGAAATTTTTTTAGCAAAGGTGTGCCACCTAAAAATATGGGTGTTAGTCTCTCCTCAATTGCAGGATCACCATATTCCGCATAAATCTCTTCGTATCTTTTATTGGCTTTTTGTCTTTCCTCGGGCGAAAGCTTTTGATAAATGTTTTTATGGACTTGACGAGCTTCATAAGCGGGGTCTTGGGCGGCAAGGGTAAACCACGCGTAAGCCTCGGTAAGATTTTTATCCACGAATTCACCGCGGTAATGCATTGCTCCAATATTGAACTGTGACAAATAGTTTCCATATTCCGCTGCTTCTAAAAACTCATGATAGGCTTTTCTGAAATCTGCTTGTTCGTAATATTTCATTGCCAACGCAAAGTCTGCATTGGACGATGCAGAAAAAGAAACAGCTATAACCAATGCCAGATAGATGCAGATACGATCCAATATGTTTTCCATTGCAAGGTTCCTATTGATCTTTTGCATTATAAGTAAAATGGGATACAGGAAATTGACCTACTATGCTGCGAAAAATTACCTTAGATGGCTTTTTCTGCGGCTTGAAACTTATAGTTTCTCCTTCCATTGTCACACCTACTTGTCCATCTGCTTCCCAATGTATGCTTATTAAAGTGGGCCTTCCCCAGGTAATAATAGTGTCGAAATACTTTCGATAAATATCATTGGGTGTATCACGGTATTCAATAATAACTTCGTGCCCTGCATCACAATCCATATCAGAAAGCTCTACGCGGAGAGGTGCTGCATATCCGCTATTCCCGGTAGTAAAAAGTATTTGATTATAACTACCCTGCTGCAGTTGAGTAGTAAACTGAATTTCACCTGGCTCGCGTGAAATGCGACTTTCCCATTCACTGGAGGGGCTGCCGGCCGACAGATTGAACCGGGTTTCTCCGTAGGGAATCGGAGCACAGGCGCTAAGCCAGGTAAGTATCGACAAGAGATATAGGGGTTTTATGAATGGCGGCATTGAAATCTCCTTTTAACAAAGTGGGCGCCAGCCTCTCACGATCTTATTAATCTGGTCAAGTTTTGGCCGTTATGAAATAACAAGCATAAAAAACCCGGCAGAGGCCGGGTTTTTTCAGGAATGGCTTTACATCAATTACTTGATCTTGCCTTCTTTGTAGACCACGTGCTTACGCACAACCGGGTCATACTTTTTGATTTCCATTTTCTCAGGCATGGTACGTTTGTTTTTGTCAGTGGTGTAGAAGTGACCGGTACCTGCACTGGAGTTCAGACGAATTTTTTCGCGCATGATGCTTGCTCCTGATTAAAATTTGTCGCCGTTAGCGCGTAGATCGGCCAATACTGCATCGATGCCGCGCTTGTCGATAACGCGCATACCTTTGGCAGAAACGCGCAGGGATACGAAACGCTTTTCGGTCTCAACCCAGAAACGGTGAGTATGCAGGTTGGGTAAAAAACGACGCTTGGTGTGGTTCTTAGCGTGAGAAACATTGTTTCCAGTGATTGGACGCTTGCCAGTCACTTGACATACCTTAGACATTGTCTTGCCTCTTTGAAAAATCAGCGCGCTACGCTGTGTTTGAGCCTTGAAACAGACCAACAACCAGCCTAGAGCAGTGTTGGGAGCAGCCTATTCATACCGTTTGCGACCCTTCATGGATGAATGTGGGGACGCTAAAAACGTCTTGCAAACACCCTTATATAAACGCTTATCCGCCCATATATTAAGGGGCCTTGCGTACCCGGCCGCAGAGAGCCGCGTTTTATACCAAAACAGCCCTTCAATAGCAACGTCCGGGTGAATTTTTAGCCATATTTCCTGCTGAATTGCTGGTTGCCAGCCGCTAATGGGTTAAATCAGACCCCGCTCGGCAAAGGAAACCACCTCGCGGTCTCCGACAACCATGTGGTCGAGTACCCGCACATCGATCAGATCGAGGGCCTGCTGCAGGCGTTCGGTGATGCGGCGGTCGGCCTGACTGGGCTCTGCCACGCCGGAAGGATGGTTGTGAGCCAGGATCAACGCCGCCGCATTGCGTGCGATGGCTTTGCGCACCACTTCCCGGGGATGGACGCTGGCACCGTCAATGGTGCCGAAGAAGAGCTCTTCGTAAGCCAGCAAACGGTGCTGGTTGTCGAGAAACAACACGGCAAAAACTTCCTGATGGCGATGGCGCAGCTGGGCGCTGAGGTAATTGCGCACCAAATCCGGGCTGGTGAGCAAATCACCTTCCTGCATACGGGCCGACAAGTGCCGCCTCCCCATCTCCAGCACCGCTTGCAGCTGTGCATACTTGGCCGAGCCAAGTCCCAGGCCACGACAGAATTCAGTTTGATTGGCTTCCAGCAGCGGCCGCAAGCCACCGTACTGTTGCAGCAGTTCGCGGGCAAGATCGACGGCAGATTTACCGACACAACCTACGCGCAAGAAAATTGCGAGTAATTCGGCATCCGAGAGGGAGTGGGGGCCTTGTTTGAGCAGTTTCTCGCGGGGACGTTCGGCCTCAGGCCATTGCGCTATCGACATATGACAGTTCCTTGTCGGTTATATAAAAAAAAAGTAAACGAGTGTGTGGAGTCCTGGTTCCCTTGTCGCTCACTGTACGAAAACGGCGGTAAGAATGGTATCTTAGTCGCTTTGCGTCAAGCGCTTTGGCCAGAGGCTTATATAATCTGGTATTTGACGTAAGTAATCAGTTACTTCCAAGCGGCGTCAATACAGCCATTGCGCGCCTGCGGGTTTCGCCAAGGCAGCGGCCAGCGACAGGAATGCCATGAATTCACTTGCCAACAAACATATCCTCCTCGGTGTCACCGGCGGTATTGCAGCCTACAAAAGTGCGGACCTGATTCGCCGGCTGCAAGATCTGGGCGCGGAGGTGCGCGTCGTTATGACAGCAGCGGCACAAGAGTTTATTACCCCCCTGACCTTGCAGGCGTTGTCGGGCAACCCGGTGCATACCGCCCTGCTCGATCCCGAAGCCGAGGCTGCAATGGGTCATATCCAATTGGCGCGGTGGGCGGATTTGGTGTTGGTGGCGCCTGCCAGTGCAGACTTTATGGCACGTCTGGCTCAAGGCAAAGGTGACGACTTGCTCACTACAGTATGTCTGGCGACAGCAGCTACCCTGGCTTTAGCACCAGCGATGAACCAGGGGATGTGGCGTAACGCCAGCACCCAGGAAAATCTGCGCATTTTGCAGGAGCGCAACGTGCGCATTTTCGGCCCGGCGGATGGCAGCCAGGCCTGCGGCGATGTTGGGCCCGGTCGTATGCTTGAGCCGATGCAGATAGCCATCGCTGCCGCGAGTTTATTCCAGCCTGGCAGCCTTGCCAGGCGCAGGGTGGTGATCACCGCTGGCCCCACCCGCGAAGCTATTGACCCGGTGCGCTATATCAGTAACTACAGCTCCGGCAAGATGGGTTATGCCCTGGCGCAAGCGGCGGTCGAAGCCGGTGCGCAGACGATCCTGATCAGCGGTCCCACTAATCTCCCCACACCTGAGCGAGTTGTCCGGATTAATGTCACCAGCGCCCAACAAATGTATGAGGCAAGCCTGCAACAGGCAGCAGCGTGTGATCTATTTATCGGCGCGGCGGCCGTGGCTGATTATCGACCCGTTACCATTGCAGTGAATAAACTCAAGAAAACGGCCAATGACAGCCTGACTCTTGAGTTGGTGAAGAACCCCGATATCATCGCCGCCGTTGCCGCTTTGCAACCCAATCCTTTTACCGTCGGCTTTGCTGCGGAGAGCGAAAACCTGCTCGCTTATGCCCGTACAAAACGACAACAAAAAAATCTGGATCTCATCATCGCCAACAACATTGCCACTGCAGGCATAGGCTTTGACAGCGATGATAATGCCGTTACCCTGATAGACCGCAATGGCGAACGGGCATTAACGCAACGCAGCAAACAGCAACTGGCGCGCGACCTGATTGCATTATTAGCCGATCATTTACCGGCACAACAATAAGTCACGACCTCATAAAGGAAGCAACGTGGATAAACCGGATAAATTACCCGAAATAAAAAAAGTCGATAGTCAAACCGCCAGCTCGCGTGCGGCACAACGCGCGCAGGAAGCAGCCAAGCGTACTGCCGCCGCGCGGCAAAAAGTACTGTTGATTGCGCTCGGTGTGGTGATTGTGGTCAATGCGTTGCTCGCCTTTTTATTACACGGCGTGATGGTGGAGGATGTGCAGCGCGAGCGCCAGGCCGAACTGACAGAGCAACAGACAAGCACTCATGTCAATGCCATTCAACGTTATCTGGCGAAGGTGACCCAGCAATTTGAGCAAGCCCGGGCCTATCCGGATCTGGTAGCTCGCCTGGCTGACAGTAATGCGGAACAAATAACTGCCCGGCAGCAGAGTTTGCGTGAGTATTTTGATCAGCCGCTTGCGGTGCGCTTAATACCTGCCGGGACTGCACAACTGGATCGCGAAGGCATTGCACCGATTCGGTTTGCCGAGCTGGATTTAATTCGTCGCGCTGAGAGGCGCGAGCTTACCCTGCCGGAAGCAGCCGTCGTTGAGGATAACTGGTTGCTTCATCTTATTGCGCCGCTGCCTGCGGATGCGCAACAACCGGTGGTAGGCACTTTGCTGGTTACACTCGATGGCCGCGACCTGATCAGCGCATTTAACGTGGGTGATGCCAATCTCGGGCAAGCTGTGCTGTTACAAAAAATCGCCGGTAGTATGCCATTGACGGTTGCCTCTGTTGGTAACGGCAATGTCTCTCCTCATCTTGAATTGCCAGTTCCCAATACATATTGGAGTGTTCGCTTTACACCATCACAACAATTGGTGAATTTGTCAGAAGAATTACCGACGTTATGGTTGCTGGTGGTATCCATCACCAGTATTGCTGGCCTGGTATTGGCGTGGTTGGCAAGCAAAGTTCTTGTTAAAGCACAAACAACCCAAAAAGCCACAACAAAAACTGACACGATGGAAACAAAAACGGTTGCGAAAGCCAGCGAGACCACGAAAGCCACGGATGAAATACTGGCGAATCCGATCTATCAAAATCAGGATATTCTTGATATAGCCGTTATCGAAGAGGATGACGATATCCTCGGTCTCAATCAAGCTACCGGAAAAAAAGCGGCTGGTGGAGTTGTTGCAGAAACCCTTGATGTCCCTGCAGATATTTTTCGTTCCTATGATATTCGCGGCATTGTCGGTCAGGATCTAACAGCACAATTGGCCGAAAAAATCGGCGCAGCTATCGGCAGTGAAGTGTTGGATCAAGGCGAGACAAGTATTATCGTCGCGCGCGATGGTCGTACTCACAGCGAGGAGCTGAGTCAAGCCTTGGTTAACGGCATTTTGCGCACCGGTTGTCATGTAATTGATATCGGTATTGTGCCGACACCCGTGTTGTATTTTGCTACTTTCCATCTGCCGGAAACCAACAGTGGTGTTATGGTAACGGCCAGCCATAATCCCGCGGAGTACAACGGCTTCAAGATGGTGATTAACGGCGTTACACTCGCCGACGATGCGGTCATGGATATTCGTGCGCGTATCATGCGGCAACAATTTCATCGCGGTCAGGGCAGCACAGAGCATCGCGAGGTGATTGCCGATTATATTGATCGTATTTTTTCTGATGTGGCACTGGCCAGTAATGTGTCATTAGTGATTGACGCGGGCAATGCGGTAACCGGTGTGGTGGCACCGCAACTGTTTGAAGAATTGGGTTGCGACGTTACTCCGCTTTATTGCGATCTGGATGGCACCTTCCCCAATCACGATCCGGACCCCGGCCATAAAAAAAATCTGCGCGATTTGATTGCCAAAGTGCAGGAGGTCGGGGCCGATCTCGGTGTAGCATTCGATGGTGATGGCGATCGACTGGTTGTGGTAACACCGAAAGGAACCATTATCTGGCCGGATCATTTATTGATGTTGTTTGCACGCGATGTCTTGTCGCGCAATCCCGGCGCGGATGTACTCTTCGATGTAAAATGTTCGCGGCAACTGAATCAGGTGATCAGCAGCTACGGCGGGCGCCCGATGATGTGGAAAACCGGCCACTCGCCGATGAAAGCCAAGATGATTGAAACCGGCGCATTAATCGGTGGGGAATATTCCGGCCACATCTTTATCAAAGATCGTTGGTATGGTTTCGACGACGGCATGTATGCTATGGCGCGTTTGCTGGAAATCATCACACTGCGTGACCAGAAGATCGATGACATCTTTATGGCGTTCCCGATTTTGCCTGCCACACCGGAGCTGAAGATTGCTGTGCCGGATTCAGAAAAATTTGCCTTGATCCAACAGTTGATTGAGAAAGGTGATTTCCAGAATGGCAAACCCACCACTATTGATGGTTTGCGCGTTGATTTCAGTAAAGGTTGGGGGCTGGTGCGAGCATCGAATACCTCGGCGGCATTGACGCTGCGCTTCGAAGCGGAATCTGAAGACGCGCTGGAAAAAATCAAACTTTTGTTCAAGCGCGAATTGCTGAAAGTAAATCCCAAACTGGTTATTGATTTCTAAGGGAGTGTTGAGAAATAGTTGCCTCGATAATGCAGGTAATTTTTTAACAGTCCCCAAACCTTGCGCATAGCAAGATTCCATTAATCCGGGAGTTTTCTGAAGTTTCCCGTCAGAACTTCCCTTTAGTTACAGGATTTGAAGTATGTCTTTAACCCGTGATTCAGCGATGAATATCGCTAACGTCCTGACCGAAGCGCTGCCCTACATCCAACGGTTTACTGGCAAGACTATCGTCATTAAATTTGGTGGCAACGCCATGGTCGATGAAGACTTGCAAAACAGTTTTGCGCGCGACATCGTGTTGATGAAGTTGGTGGGTATGAATCCGATTGTGGTGCATGGGGGCGGGCCGCAAATCGGTGAGCTCTTGCAAAAGCTGGATATTAAATCCGAGTTTATCAACGGTATGCGCGTTACCGACAGTGCGACGATGGATGTGGTGGAGATGGTGTTGGGTGGAACGGTCAACAAGCAAATCGTCAGCCTGATCAATCGCAACGGTGGTCAGGCAATCGGTATCACTGGTAAAGACGGTCAATTAATTCGTGCCCGTAAATTGTCATTTACCCGCAAATCGCCAGAAATGCTGGAACCTGAAATTATTGATATCGGCCACGTCGGCGAAGTATCTTCCGTGAATACGTCAGTTATCGATATGCTGATCAACAGTGATTTTATTCCGGTTATTGCACCTATTGGTGTCGGTGAAGATGGAGCATCCTACAATATCAATGCCGATCTCGTAGCAGGAAAGATCGCGGAAGTGTTGCGCGCAGAAAAATTAATGTTGTTGACGAACGTTGCCGGACTGCAAGACAAACAAGGTAAGGTGCTGACCGGTTTGACTACGGCACAGGTCGATGAATTAATTGCTGACGGCACCATCTATGGCGGTATGTTACCCAAGATCGATTGCGCGCTGGATGCCGTCAAGTGTGGTGTTAACAGCGCGCATATTATTGATGGCCGGGTCGAGCACGCTGTGCTGCTGGAAATTTTCACCGATGCGGGCGTAGGCACGCTGATTACCAACAGTAAAAACAAAAAATAACGGCCAGTTGCACGCAGGGAGTGTGCGTGCAATTCTGGACAACATCGCCACGGACTGAGTTAAAGACTGATGAACAAAACCAGCACAAAAGTTTCGCGTCGCCAACAGATTCTGGAATCACTTGCCAAGATGTTGGAGGACAGTCCCGGTGCGCGGATTACCACCGCAGCGCTTGCCAAAGAAGTGGGTGTCTCGGAAGCAGCGCTTTATCGTCACTTCCCCAGCAAGTCGAAGATGTTTGAAGGCTTGATCGAGTTTATTGAGGATACGATCTTTACGCGTATTAATTTGATCCTGACCGAAGAGCCGGCAGCGCTCAAACGTTGTGAGAATATTGTGTTTTTGGTTTTGACGTTTACCGAACGCAATCCTGGCATCACTCGACTGCTAACAGGTGATGCACTGACGGGGGAAACCGAGCGTTTGCGCAATCGCATTGCGCAAGTATTCGAGCGCCTTGAAACGCAATTGAAAC
>CAMPIG010000139.1 GCA_946886255.1 uncultured Cellvibrio sp.
GCTAATTACACCGTAGAAGGTTCCAACAATGGCACGAGCTGGACCAACCTCGCCACCCACACCGGCGGCACCTTTGGTGCTCGCACGGACAGTAAAAACCTGTCCGGTAGTTACCGTTATGTGCGCATCAATGCAACGCAGCGCAGTGCGGGGAATACCTGGGGTTATTCGATCTTTGAGGTGCGAGTGTTTGGGAATTAATTAAAGAAATCACGTCCTCGTTTGCTTGGGCAACACTGCAAAGTGTTTGCCCTTTTTTATTTCAACACCACCACCATTCCCGCCATTTTCCGTGCAACGATAAGTAAATACTGCAACAATAACGTCCCTTTTATTTTCACGATGCAGGTAACGAACGTGGCCGATATTCCTCTCTACGGTTTCTCGGATAATTCCTTTCAGGCGGCAGGCGGTGTTGAAGGTATTCGTAAGCTGGTTGACGATTTTTATCACGAAATGGATTCGCTGCCGGAAGCGGTGGTTATCCGCAAAATGCACCGGCAGGATCTCACCGTGTCACGCGATAAACTTACGTCATTTCTTTGCGGCTGGATGGGTGGCCCGAAGCTGTACCATGAAAAATACGGCAGCATTAACATCCCGGGTAGCCACGCCCATCTGCCGATCAGCGAAACAGAACGCGATGCGTGGCTGCTGTGTATGAAACGAGCCATAGCCAAGCAACATTATCGACCGGAATTTTCAACCTACTTATTAGCTCAACTAAGCATTCCTGCTGAACGGATATTCGCTACCAGCAGAAAGCCGGATGACGATAAAAAATAGCACGTGTTAAGCGATCTGGGTCCTTATTCCCACAGCGCGATAATCTGTTTGCTGTAAATCGATATCGCCAAACCCGCAAGACAAATTCCCACACCCGTCAATTCAACCACGTTGGTCTCTTTTGCTTTCAAGATAAAAACCTGGATTAAAATGCCGATGATCAACGCGCACACGTGCGCATAAATAACCATCGCCGGATAACTGAAAAAATTATCGCCACGGCCGTAATAAATAGCGAAGCCCGTCGTCGCGATAAAAATCAACGGCAAAGACATTCCCGCAATCTTCAATGCATCTACAAACGACACCAAGCCATCGTGGTGTTGCTCTTGAATGCCCAACAAATTAGGTACTTGCACGCAGAGCGTGGCGACAATCAACCAAAGAAAACAGGCGAGCATAAAAATCTCCATCAAAGAAAGCGGTAGTGTTTAGAGGAGTCAATAATGATTAGTTCATCGAGGGCGGAGCGGGTGAGTTACGTCTGTAAAAAATGTCCGGAAGGGTAGGCCAGTGGCACGTATTTGCTCTGAGTAATTGTCGAATTTTTTATCAATGTTCCTTCGTTAAATTCGAGTTACACAAGGCCAGATTAATCTGGCTTTGTGTAACCGTTAAAAGCATGTAAAAAAATTAATAGCGTGGCCAACCGCTGGAATCCCAGTTCAGCGTGCTCATCAATAGCTTGGGTGTACCGTTGTCCGAGGCATCATAGGCGTGTCTGGCAATAACATCGGTGTTGGCAATATCCTGACCACCTGGGCCAACCCACTGACTGTTGCCGGCATCCAGCACAGAGCCACCACCATTCATCAAGTTCACACCATTCTTATCGACATAGGGACCCGCCACATTCGCGGAGCGTCCGTACACAATTCTGTAGGTACTGTTAATACCATCGCAGCATTTGCCAATAGAGGTGAACAGATAGTAGTAGCCCTGACGGTAAATAATTGTCGGCGCTTCAATGCCGCCACTGCGGCTGGCAATGGAGTGGATCATGCCGGTCGGCTTCATGGTATTCGGGTTCAGGCGCACGATTTTGATACCGCTGTTCCAGGAGCCGAAGGTCAGCCAGGGATTGCCGTTCTTGTCGATCACCAGGTCGGGATCAATCGCGTTGTAGTTGTCGGAGTTGGTCGTGCGAATGACCATCCCATCGTCGCGCCAGTTGCCAGCACCGACGCTGGTTGCAGAGGCCAGGCCGATGACAGAAACCTTCGAGCCAAACGTGGAAACGGAGTAGTACAGCCAGACGCGACCGTTAAAATACTTCAGGTCTGGTGCCCACACGTCGATTCCTTCTTGGCCTGGTACGTAGTTTTTCCACCAGCTAAGGCCATTCGGGAATACGGCAGGCAGGGGCTCCCACTGGAGGCCGTTATTTGAATATTTGCCGTAGATGCCCGGACCGGTCTGCATCAGGTACCAGGTTCCATTTTCGTAAATAATGGTCGGGTCATGAGTAACCAGATTGCCCGTGACCGGCCAATGGTTAACTGCACCGTTGGTGGTGGATGTATCCGCTGGCACGTTGCTGCTTTTGATGGGCGTTAACAGGAACCGTTGTGCATCGCCGCCCCAGTAATTCCATTGTGCGATGTTGGCACCGTCAGCGGTGCTGAAGTTGTACAAATCGAGTGCCTTACCGCTGAACTTATTGATGAAACTGACCACCCCATTGCCGTGCTCCGTAATGCTCCACAGTTGTGAATCGCCGCCCCAGTAGTCGTACTGAACAACGTTGGCACCGTCGGCAGAATTCCATTCAAATACTTCCATTGCCTTTCCACTGAGGCGGTTGGTAATGGAGTAGAAACCGCTGCCGCGACTGGTCACAATCCAATGTTGATGTTGGCCACCATTGTCAGACCATTGAAGCACATTGGCAGCGTTTGCCGTCGATGCGCCAGTGACTTCAACGGGTTTTCCGCTGACCTGGGAAGTAATAAGGTAGGTACCATTGCTCACAGCTGCCTGAACGTGGCTGAAGCAGAATGCGCCAATGATGAATAAAGAACATCTGAGTGTTTTTGAAAGCATATTACAGACCTCTTAAAGGATTTTATTGTTATGTCTCTGTAGTACAGGGATCAGGAGAGAAAGTAAGAGAAGAACGGATAGCTCGGTACGTCACGATTCGTCTTATTATCTTTTCCGCCGTGCAAGCCGTCCTTAAGCGGTTCATTCCGTCCCAAGAGTGTAATGATTTGACGGTTATTTGTCTTATATATTTTTGCAATAACTAAGTGTTAAGTGCTTTTTCCAAGCATTTTCGATGGTTTGTTAAAAATAATGTCATATTATATATTCTCGGTGATCAATAACGACGATAAATAAACTCAACCATTTGGTGACCGCCAGCGCTTGCCAATGTAATCAGCAAAGGTGCCTGCAATGCGTCTTCTCCTCTTATGTGCTCTCTGCATGTTATTTCCCGCTTGTGCCTGGGTTTCAAACGACACGGCCAGCATCAGCAAACCCAACCCTGCATCTGTTAAGGCACTGACGAAAAGGGTAGCCGACTGGCAGATCGAACATTTTGCCGAGGAGGGAAAGTACCGGGCTCTGCCTCGTAAGCCGCCGGAATGGATGAACCGGGAGCAGTACCACGATCTTGAATGGCACCACGGGGCGCTATATGCCGGTATGAACCAGTGGCGCAAGGTGGCTGACGAGCCTGAGAACTACACGAATTGGTTGATCGGCATTGGCGAGCGCAATGGTTGGAATCTGCATCACCGGCCGTACCACGCGGATGACCATACTGTAGGCCAGTTTTACCTGGCCCTATACGAAGACTTCAATGATCCGGCAATGCTCGAGCCGATCCGCACGCAGTTTGACTGGATTTTAGAAAACCGCAAAACCGGCACTCTGGAATGGGAGGCAGAAAACACCCATGCCCACGACCGCTGGGGCTGGAGCGATGCGTTATTCATGGCGCCGCCAGTATGGGCGCGGCTCGCCAAGGTAACGGGTGATTCCAAATATCTGGCCTTTATGGATGAGGAATATCACGCGACTTACGACTTGCTCTGGAGTGAGAAAGATCGGCTTTTCTGGCGTGATTCCAGCTACTTCACCCAACGTGAAAAAAACGGGGAAGATATCTTTTGGTCGCGCGGCAATGGCTGGGTGTTTGGCGGCTTGGCGCTGATGATTCCGGATCTGCCGCACGACTGGGAAGGCCGCGATTTTTATCTCACGCTATTCAAAGACATGGCGGCCCAATTAAAAGAGATTCAACGCGCAGACGGCACCTGGTCTATGGGGCTGCTTGGCGGCACTGAGGGGTATCCGATCAGAGAAACCAGCGGTACATCTTTTTTTACGTTTGGTCTCGCCTGGGGTGTTAATCAAGGTATTTTGGATCGCGCTACTTATGAGCCAGTCATCCTGCGTGCGTGGCAGGCTCTTTCCAGCGCAGTAACCAAAGAAGGTTTGCTCGGGTATGTACAACCGGTAGGCGCCGCGCCGGGTGATTCCTTCCCCGATTACACAGAAGTGTACGGTGTAGGTGCCTTTCTTGCGGCCGGTAGTGAACTCTACAAAATGCTCTTACCCAAAGGTGCCGGGGAAAAAACGGGCAGTACCGCAATAAAAACGTTTATGTATAACGGCGGCTGGTGTTGGTTCCAGGATCCGCGCGCGATTATTCAAAATGATCAGTTGCTCATTGGCGGTGTTGCCGGGAATGGTCGTGGCGATGCCGCCGTTGGCGTGTACGACCTGGGCAGCGGTACTCGCACAGGCCGCACAACGCTGCACGAGAATTTTGATCGCGACGATCACAATTCGCCGGTGTTCTACGCTCGCCCGGACGGTAGCGTAGTAACGGTTTACGCACGTCACAGCACTGAAAATCTGCATTACTATCGTATTTCATCAGCCAACAATTATTTGCAGTGGGGCGATGAAAAAACTATCGCGTATGAAGATCAGGTCACCTACATGAACCTCTACTACCTGGAGAGTGACGACATCCTGTACAACTTTTTTCGTGGCATTGATTGGAACCCCACCGTTATCACATCGAAGGATCACGGCACTTCCTGGGGTGAGGCGCAACACCTGATTCAAAATGAAGTAGAAGGTCGTCACCGTCCTTACGCACGCTACGCCAGCAATGGTAAAGACACCATTGCGATTTCATTTACCGACGCCCACCCACGCGATTACGGCACCAGTATTTATTATGCTGAATTTCGCAACGGCAATTTTTACACGGCCAATGGCGCCCTGATAAAAAATTTACAAAAAGATGGCCCGCTAAAACCGTCAGAAGCCGAAAAAATTTTTACCGGTGGTGAAGGTGCGTTTCGTGGCAATGAACTAAGCGCGGAAAAAAGCGCGTGGACTAGCGCGATTGCCTTTGATGCGAAAGGCCAGCCACACATCGCTTATTCGCTTTACATGAATAATCGTGATCAGCGCTACCGCATCGCCACCTGGAATGGAACAACATGGATCGATCGCGAAGTTGCGCGCGCCGGCACACGGCTTTACGAGCGTGAGGCGAGTTACACAGGGTTGATTACATTCGATTCGACCAACCCCAATCTGGTGGTGATTTCCACCGATGTAAGCCCCACCACGGGCGAACCATTGGGTGGTAAACATCAAATATTTAAAGCAAACATTGGTACGCAAGACACAATCAAAAACATCCAATGGGAACGGCTCACCTTTGATGATAAACGTCACAACATCCGGCCTTTGATTGTGTCTGGAGAAGGACACAAAATCATTTTATGGTCGCGTGGACAATACAACACGTATACCGATTATTACCTTGATACAGTTGGGCTGATTGTCGAGTGACCGCGAAGGTCAGATTATTATTTTGCAGTTGCGCCTGGCCGCCGCACGGCGCGCACCTTACCGCTGCTGCCGCCCCCACAAAAGAAGCGGTCGCCACCGTCTGACTCGAGCCCCGAAACGTTTATTCCCACTGGTAAGTCCAGCCGTTTAAGCACCTCTCCCGTATGTGGGTCTACTTGTCGCAATTCACTTTCGTCCCCTTCCCAGGTGGCATGCCACAGCTCGCCATCCACCCAGGTCACGCCGGTGACAAAGCGGTTGGATTCAATCGAACTCAGAATTTTACCGGTCGCCGGGTCGACCTGATGGATCTTGCGGCTGCGATGCTGGCCTACCCAGAGCGAGCCTTCGGCCCAGGCGAGGCCGGAAGCACCGCCGTCGGGTGTGGGGATTGTTGACAATACGTGGCCGGTGTCCGGGTCGATTTTCTGGATACGATCCTCGGCAATCTGAAAGAGATGCTGCCCGTCGAACGCGGTTCCCGCATGCGCAGCCACATCAATCGAACGCAGGATTTTTCCACTGTCCGGGTCAAGCGCGTTCAGTTTGTCTCCCGACGCAAACCAGGTCTGGTGGCCGTCATAGCTGACGCCGGCAACTTCATTAACACCGGGGAATGGCCCGTATTCACAAATAACCTCGGCCGCTGCTCGTTTCATGGTGGTTTCCTCATTGTTGGATAAATAAGCGGCCAGTCTAGTGGCTTGGCAATGGACCTGGGAGTAACAAGGTTGTCGTGAACGCGGGCATGGGCGAGGTTACCCAGCGGCACGCCTGCCCGCGGCCGAAGGATTGCACCTTACCGGCTGCTGCCAGGGCATCGAGTGCGCGCTGGACGGTGCGCTGGCTGCTGGCCAACACGAGCGCAAGGGCAGAGCTGGACCAGGCTTCACCGTCGGCCAGGAGGGCGAGGACCGCGCCGTGTTTTTCTTCGATTGGCCGCGCCAGCACCACAAGGTCTTGCGCACGGTGTGGCACCAGCATAAACCCCTGTGGCGTTGCCTGTATGTCAGCGACTGAGCGCAGTGCGGCACGGAGCCTGCCTATTTCCACACGCAAACGAGCACGGTGCGATTCGTCGGCAAGCTTCAAGCGAAAAGCGCGCGCAATCAGTTGGTCCCTCGGTATGTCATGCGGCCATGCTTCGCCCAACGCGCGGGCGAGAGTGAATAATATCGGGCGTTTCGCAAGTGACACCACAAGGTCTTCACTGCGTATTTCGTAACGGCACGCATCCACCACCAGCGCCTTCGATGCCAGCAGCGTTTCAACCTCCTCCAGCAAAAGCAATCGCTCTTCAGTGCGGCCGACCAAGCGCGCGGCGGGCGTTTGTAACACTTGGGATGTCTTTTCCACCTCCGCCATGAGCGAAGGAATGCCTGCCAGTCGCGCAGCCTCGGCGGCCTGGTTGAGTGCCGAGCGCGCGGCGTGGGTGCGGAGGCGACGTAGTGCGATACCGGCGACGGTTAATTCATGCAGCGCGCGAAAGGCGGGCGGGAAGTGTGTGGCATCGAGTTCGTCGAGCGCTTGCTCGGCGTCATCGATGCGCCCGAAAAGAAGCAGAAGGCGTATTTCGAGATGACGAGCATAGGCGGCATTCGTCCGGTCATCGTGGGTCTCGAGTACGTATCGCGCGGCTTTAAGCCGTTCACCAGACGAACCCAGGTCACGTGTGACCAGTGCAATCTCCGCTTCGGCGACTACACAGCGCGCCCGGGCCACGGCTTGTTTCGCGCCGAAGGCCCGGGCAGCGCTGCGCAACAGCAACTTCGCCCGTTCCAGGTCACCCAACTGCGCCATGGCGATGCCACGCAACGCAAGCGCCGGTGCATCGTCACGTAACGCCACCCGGTTGAGTGCGCCCAAGGGGTCGCCCTTGGCCAGTGCGAGCGCCGCACCGGTAATCAATGAGTCCATAGCAATCCCGTCACACTTGTTACTCCTGGCTTTTTTTATCCGCCGTTAATCTAGCTCACGACGCACAACAAATCATCACAACCACACATCATCACGAGGTGAACCGCAATGACAACACACGTAACAGGAACACGCGAAGAATGGCTGGCAGCTCGGCTGGCGTTGCTCGATGCAGAGAAAGCCTTGACCCGTCGCAGCGACGAGCTGGCACAACAGCGGCAGGCCCTGCCGTGGGTGCAGGTCGATAAGGATTACGTTTTTGATACGGATAAAGGAAAAGCATCCCTTGCAGAACTTTTTCAGGGTCGCTCGCAGCTACTTGTTTATCACTTTATGTTTGGCCCGGACTACACCGCTGGCTGCCCATCCTGTTCGGCGGTGGCGGACGGGTTCAATGGTTTTGCCGTGCATCTGGCCAATCATGACGTCACCCTGGCGGCAGTATCCCGTGCACCGCTGGCGAAGTTGAAGGCATACAAACAACGAATGGGTTGGTCATTCCCCTGGGTATCCTCATTCGGAGGTGACTTCAATTTTGATTTCAATGTGGGGTTCACCGAAGAGCAGCAACGCGAAGGACGCATCGACTACAACTACGAGCGCAACAGCCATGCGATGGACATAGTGCCGGCGCCGGAACCGGTTCATCAACTTGCCGACACCTGTGGGACGGACGCGCCCACATACTCCCGCGATCGACCCGGTATGAGTGCTTTTGTGCTGGAGGACGGGGTTGTCTACCACACCTATTCCACCTACGCGCGCGGCGTGGACGGCATCTGGGGAATGTACTCCTGGCTCGACAGGGCACCGAAAGGACGCAACGAAACCGGCATCTGGTGGCGCCGCCACGACGAGTACAACCAATGAACGGGATGGAGGTGACAGGCGCGGCGAGAAAGGATCTCTCGCCATCCGGGGCGCACGACCGACGCTTTTTCGTTGCCGTTGTACTGCTGTTTGCCGCCAGCGCGGCGGTGACGATTATCTGGTGTGCAGGCATGTCGGACATGCAAGGTATGTTGATGCCCGGCGGCTGGACAATGTCGATGACCTGGATGCGGATGCCCGGACAAACCTGGCTCACCGCCGCTACGGCATTCCTCGGTATGTGGGTGGTCATGATGGTGGCGATGATGCTGCCATCGTTGACGCCAATGCTGTGGCGTTACCGGCAGGCCATCGGTGAGATCGATGATGCACGCCGTGACCGGTTAACCGCGTTGGTTGGGGTCGGATATTTTGCCGTATGGACGCTGCTGGGCAGCGTTATTTTTCCTCTGGGGGTGTTGCTGGCGGCGCTTGCGATGCACTTCCCCGCACTGGCCAGCAAGGTGCCGGTGGCTGCGGGAGCTGTGATCACAATTGCCGGGGTGATGCAGTTTACCTCGTGGAAAATGCGCTATCTGAATTGCTGCCGTCGCTCGCTCGAACAGGGTTATACGCTTCGACCTGACAGCAGTACGGCCTGGCGGCATGGCTTACGGCTGGGGTTGCGCTGTTGTTACTGTTGCGCGAGTCAGACAGCGATTCTGCTGGTGCTCGGGGTTATGAATGTAGGCGCTATGGTTGTCATGGCCGCCGCCATCAGCGCTGAGCGGCTGGCGCCGACGGGTGAGCGCATCGCCAGAGCCACCGGGGCCGTTGCTATAGGAGCGGGGGTGTTTATGATGATGCGATCCCTAGGGATATGACGTTTCGCTCGATAACGTTGAAAGGAACCCATGGTCATTGGGCGACGCGCAAGCCGTTAGCCATCAACATAAATGCGTCTATCGCCTTATTGACCACTCCTTCCGGGTCATCACTGGCCGCGATCCACAGCGCAGCATTTAGAGCTGCGCCATTTAGCAGTCGCGCCGCTGCCTCGGCGTTGACGGGCTTGATGGTCCCTTCTTCAATCAGTTTGTTGAGGGTGCGAATGGTTGTTTGAAGGCATGTATTTTGACTTGGCCATTGTGAGGGATCGCCCAGGACTGCCGGGCCATCAAGCAGCACAATCCGTTGCACTTCAGGGTTCAGCGCCATCTCGATATAAGCCACGCCTTCAGCCACCAGACCGTCCCACAAGCTGGCAGCTTCGCCCGCCAACGTATGGGCACGGGAAGCCATCTCGGTATCGATTTGATCAACCACCGCCAGCAGCAGTCCTTTTTTGTCGCCGAAGGTGTGGTAGAGCGCTGCCCGTGTGAGGCCCACCGATGCGGTGATGTCGTCCATCGACGCGGCAGCGTACCCCTTTTCCGCAAATGCTTTACGTGCAGCCTGGATAAGCTTGCGGCGTGTCTCCTCAACTTTTTCGGACCGTTTCATGACAAATCTCAGCAATGATGCATTTATTGGTTTACATACGCGGCGTATGTGTTTATGATTTTTAACATACGCTGCGTATGTTATTCCGGCCGGTCCAACATCTCAACTATTGCGTATCCACACGGCTGGCAAACCAGTCTCTTTCCAGAGGAACTTAGTCATGAATCAACGCCAGGCAATCTTTCCCGCTGAGCGCCATGCGCTCTATGAACAGCATAAATATTCCGCCGCTATACAATCGGGCGATCTGCTTTTTGTT
This sequence comes from uncultured Cellvibrio sp., assembly GCA_946886255.1. The sequence continues at coordinate 10,100 of CAMPIG010000139.1, forward strand.
TCCGGCCAGGTTGGAAGTCGGGCGGATGGAACACCGGAGCCGGATTTCGAACGTCAGGTGCAACTGGCTTTCGATAATCTGGAAAATGTTTAGAAAGCCGCAGGATGCACTTTTCAGGATGT
>CAMPIG010000140.1 GCA_946886255.1 uncultured Cellvibrio sp.
ATAATATCTGATAAATATATAATCATAGCAACCATCATCTAATATTTTTTTAAGCTCACGATTAAGCCGTTTTTGAAAACCAAAAAAATACTTTTGCCACCCAATATCAATGTGGCCCACATAGGAATTGGCTTTTCTAAACTCTTTTAATAAAGGAAAACTTACACCGTTTGGATTGCACGACAACACATCGACATCAGCGAAGCTACACAACTCTGTATAAATATGGTAACTCCTTATACTGTGCCCGGCCCCATTATTGATGGGTAACGATGTTGTAATAAATAGAACTTTCATAACAATATCATCTCCTTTGATTTAGGATTTCAAATCGTTTTGTGTTTCGTACGAACGGACAATCAGTGCTGATTCACAGTAGTGACATTCCACTTCATATTGTTGATATTCATATCTCTCGCAGTCAGGATCAAAAATATAATAAGTTTCATGATCGACCTTTAAGAGCACAGCATATCTATTCATTCGCCAGCGAATAATGCAGGGAAAAATTACATTTTTAATATCTAGGTAATTTCCATCAAAATATTGCGTTTGCAAACCATTTAAACTGCAGAGTTCCGTTAGTTTTTCTATCGAATTAATATCTCTAAAATGGGAATATTCTTTTTTAAATTTTGAAAACGGAACATTCTGACCATAGTGATGAAGGATCATAGCCACGCAAGCAAGGGCGTCCTCTCCCGACCCAGATTTTCTAATAAGGTAAGTGTCATGAGTCAAGCCTAATAATTTTTTAATCTTAAACATAATTGACATGTTTATATTCCTATACAAACTCTTCCAAATTTCATCGTGCAAATAGAGCAAGTAAAGACTGACAAAACTCTTTGTTATAATAGCTTCCACAGTGAGAAATAAACTATTCGTGTCCCAAAATCGTTGCGTCAATAGTGGCACCTTCGCATGCTCTTATCGATCGGATACTCTGATTGATCGTATCGAGTATCTTTTAACAAATTTATGCGATTCAACATAATGGCGAAAATTGAGAGTGCGTTTTCGCCGGGAATGCTTTCTCATAAGCGAAATTCCGCGAAGCACGGCAGATTATTCAATAGCCACGTCAACTGGATGATTCAAACCAACTTCTGCTTTTCCTAAAAAGTTTTTTGTCTAACCTAGCAAGCGGAATAATTATCTTCGCCTTCCATGGACAGCCGCTGTGTTAAGTACTTTATGAAATTTGCAAAGCTATATAGCTTTGCAGCGATTTACAAAGTACCAAAACGTTAGTCGCTCAAGGCGAGTAAGCTTATGGCCGCAGTCTGCGGAAAGAGCCAAAGCGATTGCGATAAAAACCGTATGAACATCACATTTTTTTATTATTAAAGGATTCGATTTACCTGGATAAACTCGAGGATTTTTTAGTTAAGAACGACGGATGAATTCCTTTAATTTCCTACACCTCTTTTAAAGCTGGATGCTCGCGTTATATTCCTCTGTCCTGCATCTGCAAATAAAGTTAATGCTCATTCATAACGTAAAGATTCAATTGGATCCAGGTTGGCAGCTTTAATTGCTGGAATTATCCCAAAAACAATTCCAATAAATATAGGAAAACCTAGAGCAATAGAGACGGACCACCAAGGTATATGTGCTGAACCGATATTAGGAATTACAATAGCCGCCCCATGAGCAAGCAAGGCGCCAACAACAAGTCCAATCGATCCTCCTAACTTGCATAGCACACTAGATTAAATTAAAAACTGCGATAGAATATATCGTCGTTTTGCGCCGATAGCTTTGCATATACCAATTTCTCGTGTGCGTTCGGTAACTGAAACCAACATTATATTCATAATGCCAATACCGCCAACCAACAATGAAATACTTACAACCCCTGCCATCACAAGAGTGACCATTACAGTAATCTTGGAAAAAGAAGCGTTCAACTCGTTTAATGATTCAACATTAAAATCATCATCTTTACCATTAAGGTTATGCGTTCTACGCAAAAGCACTCGAATGTTTTCTGCAACCACATTAGATTCGCTTAAATGATTTACAGCTAACTTGATTTGAATATCAGCCTGCGCCTTATTGCCATTCATGCTCAGTATTGTTTCATAGGGTAAAATGACTGCATTGTTCTGCTCAAATGATAGTACACCCTCACTCGCTTCCAGAAGACCGACAACTTTTACCCACTCAGAATTTACTTCAATAAATTTTCCCTTCGGATCTTTCGGCAGCATTAGATCGTCGCGCACTTTTATACCAATTACACATACCCTTCTACGACTTTTATTATCGCTATCTGATAAAAAACGCCCGCTTTTAACAAACAACCCATTAACTTTAGAGTAGGTGCTGGTAGTACCAATTATCCTTCCCGAAATTGACCTGACACCATAACGCACTGTGTTCGCAAAATCAGAGCCAAGCACAGGTGTAATTGAATCTATGCCACTAATATGGTCATTAATTTGCTGTAAGTCGTGCGATGTGATACGAGCTATATGCTGATTTAACCTATCATCAAAGGAAGTGTATGACGAAACCGATAAACTATTCGCGCCCAATCCTTCAAATTGCTTACCAATACTTTCACCTAAGCCTTGAATTATAGAGATTGTTACGATCACAGACGCAATACCTATAATAATGCCGAGCGTGGTCAACATACTTCGTAAGCGATGTGCACCAATAGAAGAGAGAGCCAAACGCATACACTCAATAGCATTGAACATTTTTAGACCTTTTTAATATGATCTTTCACGATTTTTCCATCTCGCATGTATATCTCTCTATCACATCGACATGCAATTTCTGGCTCGTGCGTAACTATCACAATAGTGTTTCCTTCTTGGCGCAACTCTTCAAAAAGGTTCATGATTTCGTTAGATGTAGTGGTGTCTAAATTACCAGTTGGCTCATCTGCTAATAAAATAGATGGTTTTGTCACCATTGCACGTGCTATTGCAACGCGTTGACGTTGGCCGCCAGATAATTGATTGGGTAAATGCTCCTCACGTCCTCCTAGGCCAACTCTCTCCAAGACACGTTGAGCAGCATGCTTTCGCTCTTTCAATCTAATGCCGCGATATACAAGCGGTTGCATTACATTGCCTAGCACGGACATTCGAGCCAACAAATTAAAGTTTTGAAAAACAAAACCGATTTTAAAATTTCGTACATCAGCCTGCTCATCATCACTTAGTTGACTAGCATCAATTCCATTCAAAAGATAAGAACCACGGCTAGGCCTGTCAAGCACGCCCAAAATATTCATCATTGTGGATTTTCCGGAGCCGGACGCGCCAGTAATAGCAATATATTCATTTGCATCAATTGTTAGATCAACTCCATTCAGAGCACATATAAGTTGTCCGCCAACAAAATATTCCTTTATAACATTCTCCAATGCAATTAGCGTCATACGTATTATCCTCACTATCGCGCAACATCAGATTTCAGGGCAATACAGCGAAAATTGGTTCACCATCTTTTAAAGTTCGCAATAGGCGATCAGGACCGATGAGTATCTGATCGCCTACATTTAGTTCATTTATTGAAACAGATGAAATTTCCTGGTACTCATCATCAGACAATCCCAAAAGTACTGGCACAAGGCGAGCCCTTCCATTGTCACTTACAAATACATAACTTGTACTTTCTTTGCCTGGCAACGCTAGAACTGCTTGAATAGGTACTGAAAGTTTTTTACTTCCACCACTGAGAAAAATCTCAGCGCGTATAGACATACCCGGCAAAAGTTTTAAGGCGGGTTTTTCTTCAAAACGAATTTTAACGGCAATACTTAAACCATTTTGGCCACTTTTAGATTTGGCTATTTCCCCAATTGAATATACAACCCCATTTAATGGGTGCGCCGAATGTGCGATGACAGAAACTTCAACACGTTGACCTGCACTGACATTACCAATATCAGCTTCATCTACATTTATTTCTGCATATAAACTGGCAGGATTAACTATAGTCATCAAGCTTGACGCAGTATAATTTGTAGTACCAGATATCGCGGTTTCACCAACCTTTATCGATATGGATGTGACGACCCCTTTAATCGGAGAGTATATACGCGTTTTCGCCAAGTTATCCTTAGCTTGTGCCAGCTGTGCTTGTATTTGGACTAATCGTTCCTGCTCTGCTCGAATGTTTAATTCGGCTGTTGATAACCGGAAAGTAATCTCTTCAAACGATTGCTCATCGATTAGCTTTTTGTCATGTACTATTTTTTTTCTTTTCCATTGTGAAAGTACATTTTCATGGTCTAATTTCGAGCGCTCAACTGCAATGGTCTGCATGATTACCGCCGCCTCACTTTGCTGTACGGCAGAAATATAAGTTTCGTCGTCTATCGTTAATAATAACTGTCCTTTTTCTACTTGATCACCTTCATTTGCAAAAATGGCCCTTACCTTCCCAATTACTTCCGTACTTAATTGTACTTGTTCTTCATGATTTAAATTGCCTGAAGCAATGATTGACCTATTTAGTGTTCGAAGTTGTAGCTGTTCGGTTTGCACAGTAACCGCTTCACCCTTAGCTATATCGGTTGAGCGCACCTTTACAACCAACAAAAATACTACACACATAACACCAACGATTAGCGTTTTTCCTTTCATGAAATATCTCAGATAAAATAATTGGCGACATCTCTATATTAAATTGAACAATAGTAAGAGGGGCTAGCATTCCCAATACCTAGAGCTATCCTATTGAAAAGAATTTAGTAATACACTTGGGCTTTAGCCCAAGTGATTATGTCAGCGAAGCTAAACCTACACTGCCTTATAAAAAAACTAAAGTATTCCACCACAACAGCTTGTTTATTTCGGAAAATTTAGAATATTAAACGGAAAACCCAATAAAAAAATGAACCTGCCGAACGATGTCACCGTGACATGAAAAATGCACCACTTCTATTGTAAAAAAGGTAATGGACTAAATCGTCCACTACCTTGATGGCGCTATTTCTTTATTAAAGCTTTCGCAGCCTATAATAAACTAACTAGTAGCAAATTGTGTTGCATTGTTGGGTCCATCCTTGATGACAGATTAAATTATCGTCACAATATAGCACTCCAACTGCCTGGCAGACGGTGTTGCACCACTGCTGGCCTCCAACTACTGCTTCAACCTCATCAAGGCTTAACTCGCGAATTCCTGCAATTTCTTTCATAATAAACTCCATTGGTTTACGCTATATCAAAACGCGAAGTCCACTTTCGCTGGCACCATGCCAATGCTATAAGCATTTTCCATACTCGATAAGCATGTAACTTCTTGCATCTTTTCAATTTTTCGTCACCAAGATGCGCCCCATGCTTAATATTTTGTAATAATCGTGCTCTCCTACAAATGATAGAATAATCATATGCGTGCAAGCTGTTCCTCTAATTTTTTTGATTGCATTAATTTTGTCACGATTGAAATAGCATAACCTTACACATCAACAACAATAACCAGGTTCGCTCGACTTTTTACAAAACAACTTCTGAATTACTGTCAATTAATTATCATGCGCACATTTTGGCTTGCCAGTAACCAGCCAAGCCAAGTTGTTTAGTTTACTTCCTAGCAACTATTTGTTTTTCCGTGAGACTTGTTATTCTCCAATACGGTCTCTCTTCATACGTGGCTTTTGGGATAGAGCAAAGGTCTTTTATTATATAATTCCCATTCTTATTATCCGATCCGCAGAATTAATTGTTTCACTTCTGTGCGCAACTATCACTCGAGTAATATCAACCTTTTTCATGTTGTTGCTTATCTCGAATTCATTCTCTACATCGAGATGACTAGTTGCTTCATCCATAAAAAGAATTCTAGGTTGCCTGTGTAATGCGCGAGCTAAAACTATACGTTGCTTTTGACCCCCACTTAAACTTGATCCCATGTCACCAACAAGCGTGTTATATTGCATTGGCATTCTGAGAATATCATCATGAATACAAGCAATGCGCGCACTTTCATAAACCTCTTCCATCAGAAGTTCTGACGAAAAACAACAGATATTTTCTGCTATATCGCCGTTCATCAATTGATCTTCCTGCATAACACCAGCTATTTGACTACGATAGTGTAAAAGTCCGTTAAGCGGCATATCATCAACAATAATTTCACCTTCTGTTGGTTTTAATAGCCCCATCAGACACTTGAGTAACGTGGTTTTCCCGCATCCACTAGGACCGGTAATAGCAACCGATTCCTTTGGCTGGATTATAAAACTGATATTTTCAAAAACATTAGGCTCGTGTTCGCTGTAACGGAATGCGAGATTTCGAACTTCTATCTTGCCCGTAACTTTCTGTAAAGAAGAAGGTTCAGGCAAACTTCTTTGCTCATCAATCACTGCATGCTTTTCGATCTCCTCCAAAGGAGTGAACGCAATATCTGCTAAGCGGTTTAGATGCACATCTAACATTTTTAGATCGACCCACTTGCTGATAAGGCTATCCATTGCACCAATAAATCTGCCTTGAAAACTCATAAAGGCAAAGAACATGCCTAACGAAATTAGACCACCAAGTACGGATGTTGCTGCAAAGTAAATAATCAAAAGCCCCTGTATTCCGAATAGCATACCATTCACTATTCCATAGCCAATTCCCCACTTGGCTATTTGAATATCTTTGTTCATAACAGCAGCAAGATTATTTAACCACTGTGCCTGGCGATCACCCTCTCGTTGAAATATTTTTATTGTTTGAATTGCGCGAATCGATTCCATAAAGTGCGAATTTTCTTTTGCAGCCTTTACAATGCGCTCTTCCGTTAGCACCTTAAAGGGCTGAAAGAATATCCAGCGAAAGATACCGTAGATAGCTACAGTACCTACTACAATAAGAGTAAGGTGCACGCTATATAAAAACATGACTGTTAGAGTAACCACAGCCATAATGCCATCAATGATTGCTGCAACTATGCTATGAGTGAGTAAATTTCTTACATATCCTAACGAACCAAAGCGAGACACAATGTCGCCCATGTGGCGTTTTTCAAAGTATTCAATAGGCAAGCGAATCAGATGGCGAAACAGGTTTGATGACATTTGCATAGCCAATCGATTGGCTAGATGCATTATTACAAAGTCACGCAATGTGTTGGTGGCAATTTGTATGCACATTAGCAAACCAAAACCCAAGACCAACACAATAAGAAAACTCTCTTCCTTCTTCGGTATCACATAATCCACAACAATTTGCATGTAAATAGGTGCCACTATTGCAAATAGTTGCAGCATTAGTGAAAGCAACAAGACCTTCCCAAGATTCCGCTTTAATCCGGTAGCCTGGGACCAAAAATCAGCTAGCTTGAGCGGTTGTTTTTCTACACCCTTTTGAAATTCTTTTGTAGGTGTCAGCTCCAGAACGACGCCAGTAAATTCTTTATTAAACTCCTCGCGGTCAAGATAACGCACACCAAAAGCAGGATCATGCAATACCATTTTTCTATTTTGCACTGCCTTGAGCACAACAAAATGATTAAGTCCCCAATGTATGATGCAGGGCAGTTGAACTTGATTTAGAAGCTCAGATTCCACTCTCAACGCTCTTGGCGAGAGATGTAATCCAGTAGCAATTTGCATAATATATTTTAGATTTACCCCCTTACCAGATATTTGGTGGCGGCGACGTAGGTGCATTATATCTGTGTCATAACCGTAATAACCCGCAATCATTCCCAAGCATGCCAATCCACATTCTGCCACTTCAGTTTGCAGAATCATTGGCAAACGATTTGAACCACCAAATTTTAGTAGGGTATCGACAGACACTGCATTTAGCTTACGCTCATCAATATTTTCCATCATTTGAGCTTATACACCGTACTTAAAAACAACTGAATTAATTTACGATCAACCGTTCTGATATCCGCAGATAAAGTCATCCCCGGCTTTATAGGTAGATTTTTTCCATACACCTGTACATTCGGCGACGATAACACCACGCTGACCTTGTATACCGGCTCTTTAATCTCAATCGGGATATTTTGCACATCAATCGGCAATAAAATTGTATTTGATATATGCTCTACTACCCCCTGTGACATTCCTGCATCCCGATGAGAAAATACATCATAATGAAAATCTATCAGTTGTCCTTGCTTTAACGAGTCAGCTAATCTCGCAGGAATTAATAGACTGGCTTTAAACTTTGCCTCATTTGGTATAAATTTAAGCAATGGATTATTTTCACCCAGGAACACTTGCTGCCCTTCTCGCACCCGCAAATTACTTACGATACCCGATTGAGGTGCCTTTAATATAAAGTCATATTGGCCACCACCTGCTGTCTCTTGCTGAGCGAAACTATTAAATGTTTTGCACAACTCTGCGGCCTTTACAATTAATGCGCCCGGCACACTGAACTCATTCCTATCTATCTTTATTTTTACATCAAAATTATTATCAGGACCGGTATGAGGGAGAGGGATGCGCGCTAAGTACGCTTGAAGAGACTGACAAGTCGATACATGGTCCTGCAACAGCTGCCAATTAAGTTGTTGCCTGGCATTAAGTTTTGGCTCAATTCTTAACACCATCAATTTCTGGCCTTCGAGTACCTGCTCACCCTCCGCCACAAACAATTTTTTTACAAAACCAGCGTCTTCTGGGTAAATCTGCACCGTGTCCTCTGGCAACTCTAACCACCCGCGCGCCACTTCATGCTCAGTATAAGTACATGTGAAAAGCCATAAAAATAGAAGGCACACCCACAACAGGAGGCCACCTAAAATTAAAGTATGTGAAATTCGCGGGGACAAGATAACATCGCCATATAGACGTTGTTTGCGATGCTCTATGGCTTGGGGTCGAAATAGATTCACTATACAATCCGTTGAATTCTAAAAATTGGTAAGAGTCGAGCTAAAGCTACCATGTCAGCCATTAATCCTTTTGACGATAGAGGCGAAGATTAATCGATTAACCTAATCAGCACAACTCGTTTTGGTAAAAGATCTTGGCTAATAATTGGTACAACGGCACAATGATTGAATCATTCATAAGCGAGCTTGTTTATGAATATCAATAGGTTGCGAGCGGATTCACTCTATTTTTTTGCCAGGGAACTTTATTAAAGCAGGCTTTCGATGCTTTTGGGACATAGGTAATGGCACATCACAAAGCGATTGAACATTGCTCCATGAGCTCTCTCTCATCCATCTGGAAAATAGCAATGCATAATAGTGATTTAACACTCATCCAAATAAGAAGGGCCCCGAAATCGGAGCCCTAAAGGCAGATGATACCTACCTTTTAGCGAAATTTATTGAGTGCGCGCAAAGATTATTATCAACCTTTTTATTAATCGACAACAACAACAACTTGAGGGTTGATCACAGTGTATTATTCAACAGTCACCGATTTCGCCAAATTCCGCGGCTGATCCACATCCGTTCCTTTGATAATCGCCACGTAATAACTCAGCAACTGCAAGGGCAGGGTGTAGAGAATCGGCGCGAGCCAGGGGTGGGCGTGGGGGACGTTAATCACCCGCATGGTTTCGTCGGATTCGAAGTGTGCATCCACATCGGCGAACACGTATAGGATACCGCCGCGCGCGCGAACTTCTTCGACGTTGGATTTTAATTTTTCCAACAAATCATTATTGGGCGCGACGACGATGATGGGCATCTGCGCGTCGATCAATGCGAGCGGGCCGTGTTTTAATTCACCGGCGGCGTAGGCTTCGGCGTGGATGTAGGAAATTTCTTTTAGCTTTAATGCGCCTTCCATTGCGATGGGGTATTGGTCGCCGCGACCTAAAAATAATGCGTGATGTTTATCCGCAAACTCTTCGGCGAGGGCTTCAATGCGATTGGCCAACGCGAGGGATTCTTCGAGTTTGGCTGGCAGGCTTTTTAATGCGGCAACCATGTCGGCTTGTTGTTCGGCGGTTAAACCATTGTATTTACCCACAGCTAACACCAGCATCGCCAAACCAACCAATTGCGTGGTAAACGCTTTGGTAGATGCTACGCCGATTTCGGCTCCGGCGCGTGTCATAAACGCGAGGTCGGATTCGCGCACCAGCGACGAGCCGGCGACGTTACAAATCGTCAGGCTGCCAAGGTAGCCCAATTCTTTTGCCAGACGCAAAGCCGCGAGCGTGTCAGCGGTTTCGCCGGATTGACTGATGGTGACGATCAAACTGTTGGGTTGCACAAACGATTTGCGATAGCGAAATTCGCTGGCGAT
>CAMPIG010000141.1 GCA_946886255.1 uncultured Cellvibrio sp.
GGTTGGCCGAATGTGCCTGGAGAGTTTCTTGCGTCGCAAAATAACTTGATAGAACCAACAATCCACCTAAGGGCTCAGGGTGCGACAACGCCGCCTGATAAACTACTGCACCACCTTGAGAAAATCCCGCCAAAATTATACGGTCACTTGCCACACCGCGTTCTTTTTCCCGCGCAATTAGCTTGGCAACTTCTGCGGCAGACTTTTCTAACTGCATCACATCAACTTTGCGGTCGATGCTCATTTCCAGGATGTCATACCAGGCCGGCATGACATACCCACCATTAATGGTAACCGGCATGCTCGGCGCGTGAGGAAAAATAAAACGTGTTGACATTTTTTTCGGAAAATCAAGTTGCGGAACCAGCGAGGCAAAATCATGGCCATCCGCCCCCAGGCCATGCAACCAGATAACAGCACTATCGGCCGGCTGTTTTGGCTCATTTTCTACACAAGGTAAGCAAGACATGCATAAACTCCAGTTCAATTACCACACCAGGCGGTGGTGTCGTGCAATTTCTTCACGCCATTCTGCAAAAACACCGGCACGCACTGCGAAGGTCTTCCACTCACTGACCGCTTCAACAACTTGCGCAATGATTTTCTTTGCCCGAATCGTTTTTATATTGCCGTGAGCAGCAACCGCCAGTAAATCATCCAACATAAAATCATCGCGCTTTTCATTCACGGTCATTTGATGACGTGACGTCCATTCGCCCCGTGGATTGTAACTGTAAATCACATCAAAGGCGGGCGCTAACTGCCAATTGCCCTGCCGATCCATAAGGAACGCAATATTTTTGGTGTGATCATCCTGGTTGCGCGCCACCACATTAAATACCATGCGCCGATATTGTTGCTCTAATGCCGCTTTCTCACTGTCCATATTTAAACGCTTGATAACCTGCAACGCCTGCTCATAGCTATAGCCACCCGCAATATTGAAATCATAATGTGCGACGGCACATAAGGACTGCATATGAAGCTTGTCCCCATCGGCAAGTCGATCAAACCGACGCGTCATAAAATGCGCACGGCCACCCTCCTCCAACAAACGGCTTTCGGACATTTCAATATCTGCTGCTGTTGCCATCAGATAATAAGCGTATTCAATTCGGCCAAACCCCTGGGGATCGTTTAATTCCTTATCCGCATTTTCAGCAATACCATCAAATTTCAATAGCCAATGCTCGAAACCCTGCTCCGCAGAAATTTGGCCTGAACGCACCTCTCCCGTTTCCGGATTCCAGGCAATGACGGCTTTGGCTCGCGCGCCACCAGCGGAGGTTCCCACAGCCAGGATATGACCCAACGCCGAACGCTGATCGCTTAAATCATCGGTGAGCTGTTCTTGCAGATGACTTTTAGCTGACAATACTCGATTGGCCAGTGCCGCCAATTCCGCAATCTCCAATGGCTGACTGGCTTGCACACGCTTGATCGCTGGTCGAAATTCCAGCGCTCCCATGCAGCGCTCCCCCATGTAACACAGGCGTTCCACCGGACTAAAACTCGCTCGATCCCGTCCCTGCTGTTCAAGCCAGCGATCGATCAACAAGTTACCGAACTTGTCTGGCAAAGCATCGGCCAGCATACCCGGCAAGCCTTTATAGGATTGGCGGTTAAGCTCAGGGAAGCTGTAGATAGTTCGCGCGCGCGGCATCATCAATGGCGCCAGTTCAACCGGCGCACGCAAAAATGTCGGGTCATATTCAAAAAAACCCAGCTCTCGCTCCTCGTCCCAGGCCACAGCACCAACGCGTGTTCCCCAAATAAACACGTCGGCCACATCAACTTTGGCGTGTCTTTTTTCTATAACCTTATTCACGCTCATCTCCCCACTTCCAGCCAGAAACCGGCTCATTAACCTCTGCACGACCCGAGGAGGCTCGTTGGCGCCGTTGCCCGCCAACAGCTTTTAATTGCAAGGGGCTTAAAGCAGGCAAAGGCAAGAAATTATCCAACTGGTCGAGTCGCCCCAAGGCACGCAGTAAGGCAATCAACGTCATCAAGGTAATATTGCCCTTGGCGGATTCAGCACGCTTTACCGTAATCAGGCTAACCCCAGCCCGCTCCGCTAACTCCGCTTGGGTAATATTGATTTCGAGACGAGCCGATTTAAGGCGATGACACAATTCATCATGAATTTGCTGATCACTTAATTGGTGGAAGGCAAGTGCCATATTCATGCCCCTTTAGGATGAAAAAGGTATCTTATATGAATCATAAAGACTCATACAACCATTTAAGTATCATTTATGATACAAAACATCAATAACAATTTAAATAAGGCATCTTAAAAGATATCTTAATGAATATTTTCAAAACAAAGACTCTTATAAGAAATCATAAAAAAGCAAAATAAAGCAACCAATGTATAAATAAATCACACCAAGCCGGCAGAAATAACACTAAACTGACAATAACACTCCTGAAACCGGCAGTAGAAGAGACGCGCATGACAAACAGCTATAGCAACAATCCCTACATCTCCACTCATCACGAAAGCGGTAACTACGAAACTATTGATGCCATTATCTCCCCCATGGGGCCCTTAAACATTCTTTCCAAAATCGAGGTATCCAAACTGCTGGATGCCAGCCAGAGCGGTTTATACAACCTGTTTCGCAGTTGTTCTCTGGCCGTACTCAATTGCGGGAATTACCTGGATGACGGGAAAGAATTGCTGGAACGTTACAGCGACTTTTCTATCAGCATCATTCAGGAGGAGCGCGGAATAAAGCTGGATGTACGCGGCGCCCCGGCAAGCGCTTTTGTTGATGGGAAGATGATTAAAGGCATTAGTGAACATCTATTCACCGTGTTGCGCGATGTCATTTACGCCAGCGATGAACTCCGGGGCAATGCCAAATTTAATTTGAGCACCAGCGAAGGCATCACTGACGCCGTATTCCATATGCTGCGCAATGCCAGCTTGTTACAGCCCGGACGCGACCCCAATCTCGTCGTTTGCTGGGGCGGTCACTCCATCAGCCGCGGAGAGTACGATTACACCAAAGAGGTAGGTTACGCTCTGGGTTTGAGAGGCATGGATATTTGCACCGGCTGCGGACCGGGTGCCATGAAAGGCCCGATGAAAGGTGCCACCATCGGCCACGCCAAACAACGTATCAGCGGTGGCCGCTATGTCGGGATCACCGAGCCCGGCATCATTGCCGCCGAAGCACCCAACCCTATCGTTAACCAGTTGACCATCATGCCGGATATTGAAAAACGGCTGGAAGCATTCGTGCGCACCGGTCATGGCATCGTCATTTTCCCCGGCGGTGCCGGTACGGCAGAGGAAATCCTGTACATTCTTGGCATTCTGTTGCATCCGGATAATCGGGACATTCCTTTTCCGTTGATTTTCACCGGACCCGCCAGCGCGGCAGACTACTTCGACCATATTCATCAATTTATCGGCGACACCATTGGCGCGGATGCGCAAAACCGTTACAAGATCATCATCAATGATCCGGAGACAGTAGCGCGAGAAATGCTAAAAGGCATTAAAACCGTGCGCGAATTCCGCAAGCAAACTGACGACGCTTATTATTTCAATTGGCAGTTAAAGATCAGTCCGGATTTTCAACAGCCTTTTGCACCAACTCATACCAATATGCGCAATCTGGAACTGCATAAAAACCAGGAGAGTCACCTGCTCGCCGCTAATTTACGTCGCGCCTTTTCGGGGATCGTGGCCGGCAATGTGAAAGACGAAGGAATACGAGCAATCGAAGAACATGGGCATTTCGAACTGCATGGTGATATCAGCATTATGCAACCAGTAGATGCGCTGCTGACATCTTTCGCCGAACAAAGCCGGATGAAGTTACCAGGTCGCAATTACAAGCCCTGCTATCGCATCGTTAAATAATCCCGAGCCTGGCGCTACGGCGTCAGGCATGCTTGTTACAACACTATGACGCAAGTGCACTGGCTGGACCCAAATAGCCTCCAATTTCCACCGGTTTCTCTGGCATTGGATGACCCCAATGGCCTGCTGGCCGTTGGCGGCGATCTCTCGCCCCAACGCATTCTTGCCGCCTATCGAAACGGCATCTTTCCCTGGTTCAATCCCGGCGACCCCATTTTATGGTGGAGCCCAAATCCAAGGACTGTGATTTATCCGCACCATCTGCACATCTCCCGCAGTCTGCGCAAAGTTCTTCGCAAAGGTATTTACCAAGTCACCTTTGACCGCACCTTTGGAAGTGTTATGCGTCATTGTGCAGCTCCTCGGGCTTATGCGGACGGGACCTGGATCAGCGAGCCTATGGTTGCAGCCTATACAGAAATTCATCGGATGGGGCTCGCCCATTCTGTTGAGGTATGGTTGCCACAACCCGAGCAATCACCGCAGTTGGTGGGTGGTCTATATGGTATTGCTATGGGACGGGTTTTCTTCGGAGAGTCCATGTTCAGCCAAGCGGACAACGCCTCCAAAGTCGGTTTCGCGCATCTGGTGCACCATCTGCAAACCTGGGGCTTTGAACTCATTGATTGCCAGGTGGCCAACGACCACCTGTTTAGCCTGGGTGCCAGGGAAATTGTGCGAGAAGTTTTTCAAAAAAACCTACTGGATTTCATCGACATCCCTGCCAATGGGCCAAGTGGCAATGACTGGAGCGCGATAAAACCCACATGGGGCGACACGTGATATCACATGAATTTTAGGCGAACTTTTATTCGAGGCGCCACTCCATGGACATGATGGGTTGATCATCAATCGCCAGACTCCATCCGATAATACGGCGAGATAGACCGTCTGTGATCAAACCACTGGCTACAGCCGCGACAGATAAGCTATAAATAAATCGTGCCGACAATGATTGCCACCAGCTCAGGTATCAGGAGACAGATGTGACCGATCTCTCGACCCTAAAACTGTTCACAACCCAGCCTCATCCTTGCTCCTATCTGGAGGGTCAGGAAGCGACCACCCTGTTCGTTGATCCGGATGCAGCGATGGATGTCGCTTTATATAGCCAATTATCTCAATTGGGGTTCCGGCGTAGCGGCAGCCATTTATATCGCCCGCAATGCGCGCTGTGTCAGGCTTGTATCTCGTGCCGAATTCCCGTCAACCTGTTTCATCCTAACCGCAGTCAACGCCGCTGTTGGCAACGCAATCAGGACCTGTCTGTGGCAGTAGTCTCCAACATCAATACCGATGAGCATTACAACCTCTATGCCGATTACATTATCAGGCGTCACAGCGATGGCGACATGTTTCCCCCTTCCCAGTCACAGTATGAGGCTTTTTTGACCAGCGAATGGGGCGTAACGCAGTACCTTGAGTTTCGCGAGGGGGAAAAATTAATCGGTGTATCTGTTTGCGACCGCCTGGACGACGGCCTTTCGGCGGTTTATACCTTTTATGACCCCGATGAAACGCGGCGCAGTTTGGGTGTTTTTGCCATTTTGGCGCAAATTGATAAGGCGCGCTCGCTGGGCCTGTCAAATCTCTATCTGGGTTACTGGATTAAACAGTGCGAAAAAATGCGCTACAAAATCCAGTATCGCCCTCTGGAGCTTCTGATAAACCGTCGATGGATGCGGTTAAATTAGTGCAAAACCGACTAAACCCTTCTTTTGTCCCGCTTTTTACTTGGCGCAACCGGGTATTTCAGGCACAATTCGCACCTATTTTTACCCCCATCCGTTAGGACACCGAGGACACTGCCGCATGGCAAAAGAAGACAATATTGAATTTGAAGGCGAAGTAATCGATACACTGCCCAACACAACCTTCCGGGTCAAACTGGAAAATGGCCACGTAGTTACCGCCCACATCTCCGGCAAAATGCGCAAAAACTATATTCGCATCCTGACCGGGGATAAAGTCAAAGTCGAGATGACCCCTTACGACCTCA
This sequence comes from uncultured Cellvibrio sp., assembly GCA_946886255.1. The sequence goes on from CAMPIG010000141.1 coordinate 5,880, forward strand.
GCAAAGGTCGGATTACCTACCGCGCCCGCTAGCCAATCGGGGCTCCTGCAACTCCCTTATTCCATAAACAACAAAAGCCGCATAGCGGCTTTTGTTGTTACAGACATTTAATGTGCGGACGTGACAATCAGGCTGGCTGAAGCTCCTGCTTGGTCTTAATATCCAATAGCAATTGATCCTTGTATGGATCAAGGTCTACCTCAACCACACCCCCACCGCTGGATAAAGAACCAAACAATATCTCTTCCGCAAGGGGCTTTTTGAGCTTTTCCTGAATCAAGCGGGCCATTGGACGAGCCCCCATTTTTTCATCGTAACCATGAACGGCCAACCATTCACGCGCATCCTCGGAAATCTCCAGGGTGACATGTTTGTCGTCCAGTTGAGTTTGCAACTCCATCAGGAATTTATCCACGACAGTTTTGATAACCCCAATAGTCAAAGGCGCAAATTGCACAATCGCATCAAGACGGTTGCGGAATTCCGGCGTAAACATCTTTTTGATCGCTTCCATACCATCAGTGGTGTGATCCTGATGCGTAAAGCCGATGGAGGGCCGGCTCATGATTTCCGCTCCGGCATTGGTCGTCATGATCAAGATGACATTGCGAAAATCTGCCTTGCGACCATTGTTGTCCGTCAACGTCCCGTGATCCATCACCTGTAAAAGCAGGTTAAAGACTTCCGGATGCGCTTTCTCAATTTCATCCAATAGCACGACGCAATGCGGTTGCTTGGTCACGGCGTCAGTCAGCAATCCGCCTTGGTCGAAACCAACATAGCCAGGTGGAGCACCGATTAGACGCGACACCGTATGACGCTCCATATACTCGGACATGTCAAACCGTAACAGCTCGAGCCCCATACATTTAGCCAACTGACGACAGACCTCCGTCTTACCTACACCGGTAGGGCCAGCAAATAAGAAAGAGCCTATCGGTTTTTCAACCGAGTTCAATCCTGCACGCGACAGTTTGATCGCTGTAGCCAATGTGTCGATTGCCTCGTTTTGACCGAAGACAGTCATCTTCAGATTCTCATCCAGCTTACGGAGCAACTCTTTATCTGATGAAGACACACTCTTCGGCGGAATCCGCGCGATCTTGGCCACGACATTTTCCACATCGGCAACGCCAATGGTTTTCTTACGCTTACTTGGCGGCAGCAGCTGTTGATACGCCCCCGCTTCATCAATGACATCGATAGCTTTATCAGGCAAGAAACGATCGTTGATATAACGCTCAGCCAATTCTGCCGCCGCACGCAATGCAGGATCGGTGTAGCGCAAATTGTGATGTTTCTCGAAACGGCTCTTGAGCCCTTTCAGAATTTGATAAGTCTCTTCCACGGAAGGCTCATTGACATCCACTTTTTGGAAGCGCCGCGACAAAGCGCGATCTTTATCAAAGATGCCGCGATATTCCTGATAAGTGGTCGAACCCATACACCGGATTTCACCGGAAGATAGCAGCGGCTTCAACAAATTGGATGCATCCATCACTCCACCGGAAGCTGCACCGGCACCGATGATCGTATGAATTTCGTCGATAAACAGGATAGAATTCTTTTGCTTTTTGAGTTCCGTCAATAAACCTTTGAAACGTTTCTCAAAGTCACCACGGTATTTGGTTCCCGCTAATAACGCACCCATATCGAGTGAATAAACAACACTGTTAACCAGCGGCTCCGGAACATCCCCATCCACAATTCGCTTGGCTAAACCTTCGGCGATTGCTGTCTTACCTACGCCAGACTCGCCCACCAATAACGGGTTGTTCTTTCTGCGACGCGAAAGAATCTGGCATACGCGCTCAACCTCAAATTCACGTCCGACCAAAGGATCAACCCGCCCCTGCATAGCCAGCTCATTGAGGTTAGCCGCGAAACTTTCCAGCGGGCTTTGCGAAGCGGAATCGCCACCAATCGCGTCTTCATCTTGCTGTTCGTGAGAAGGACCGGCGTCGTTACCATGCTCCGAATGGCCGGCAACTTTATGAATACCATGGGTGATGTAATTAACCACATCAATGCGCGCAATATTTTGTTGCTTAAGATAGTAAACCGCCTGGCTTTCCTGCTCACTAAAGATTGCCACCAGCACGTTAGCACCGGTGACTTCTTGTTTACCGGAGGATTGCACATGAAATACCGCGCGCTGCAAAACGCGCTGAAAACCTAATGTCGGCTGGGTTTCACGCTCGGAATCATTTTCGGGAATAAGCGGCGTCGTAGAGTCAACAAATTCAATCAACTCCTTACGCAAACTTGTCAGATCTGCACCACAGGCGCGTAGCACACTTGCTGCAGAATCGTTATCAATCAACGCTAGCAATAAATGTTCAACGGTCATGAACTCATGGCGCTTGGAGCGAGCGCCTTTAAAGGCGAGATTCAAGGTTACTTCTAAATCTTTGCTTAACATCGCATTCAACCTCTGGAAGCTAGCAACTTGGACGCAGCACACAGAAACTTGCTGCAACAGGATTACCGCTCTTCATCTTCCACTGCTTCTACTTCACACAGTAGCGGATGCTGGTGCTCCCTGGCGTACTGATTAACCTGAGCGGCTTTTGTTTCCGCTATATCACGAGTATAGACGCCACAAACAGCTTTGCCGTGAATATGTACAGTTAACATCACTCGGGTTGCTTTCTCGCGTGACATTGCGAAAAATCGCTCAAGTATTTCTACTACAAAGTCCATCGGTGTGTAGTCATCATTCAGCATCAACACTTTATACATCGGTGGACGCTTGAGCTTTGGCTTCGCCTCTAGGACCGCGAGATTCCCATCGAATTCATTGCTGTCGGAATCTTCGTCTTTACTTAAGGTTAGCTGAAGGTAGTCAGGATTTCTCATAGTGAATCAACAGAAATTGAAAGTGTTCTAGCGGTTAAGCGCCATTCTAACCCAATGGTATACCGCTCACACTAACCGGGCTATATACGGGCGAGGACTTGACTTTGGTTCAATTGTTGGATAAAACACATGGTCGCCGCTCAAATAATCATCATTTTGCACGGCATTATTCCAAAACGTTTAACCAACACCCAAAAACACGCCAAGGGTTTTATAAAGCTCGCTCGGTATCGCCATCCGGCAGTATAGATATCGAACAGTTTTTCCTTGGAAAATAATAACGATAAGGTGCAGGGGTTATTAAAACTCTTGTGCCGGGGCAGAAGGATTTAATCATGCCTACAGGTACAGTCAAGTGGTTCAATAATGCAAAGGGTTACGGCTTTATCCTCTCCGATGAAGGAGGCGAAGACCTTTTCGCGCATTACTCAGCTATCCAGATGGACGGCTATAAAACATTAAAAGCCGGTCAAGTAGTTTCCTTTGAGATTACCAAGGGCGATAAAGGCTTGCATGCTGTCAACATTGCAGCTGTAGCCATCGAATCCAAGGCTGCAAAAGCTGCCCTTGCCTGAATAACATCAAAGACTTGCTGCTTGCCGCTTAATAATTTTTGCCGTCTGAATTTATTTATAACCCTAGGCTATAAAGATACTAGATCTTTCCAACTATTACCTTGGTAGTTTGGGAGGTTGAAACAGATTTCAATGCTAAACCAGCGCTAAGACAGAAAAATATTTTGGCGGTGTGAAGTCTGATAAAAAGCCTGGCAAAAAAGAAACCCCGGCATTAGCCGGGGTTTCTTTTGTAGAGGTAAATAATTAACACCAATCAAGCCAACGAAGCCAACGCCTCGTTAAAAGTATGGCTAGGACGCATAGCCTTGGACGTTAAATTGCTGTCAGGGCGGTAATAACCACCGATATCAACAGGTTTGCCTGCCGCAGCAATGAGTTCACCAACAATCTTCTGTTCATTATCTGCCAAGAGGTTAGCCAGGCCGGCAAAACGCGCGCTCAGATCAGAATCTTCATTCTGCTCAGCCAAAGCCTGGGCCCAATAAAGCGCCAGGTAAAAATGGCTACCGCGATTATCCAGCTCTCCCGGTGCGCGACCGGGGGATTTATTGTTATCGAGAAACTTACCATTTGCCTGATCCAGGGTTTTGGCAAATACCTTGGCTTTCGCGTTATTGGTAGTATTACCCAAATGATCAAGCGACTCAGCCAATGCCAGAAACTCACCCAAAGAGTCCCAGCGCAAGTGACCTTCCTCGACAAACTGCTGCACGTGCTTCGGTGCGGACCCACCAGCACCGGTTTCAAACAGGCCACCACCGTTCATCAAGGGTACGATGGACAGCATCTTGGCACTCGTGCCCAACTCCATAATAGGGAACAAGTCGGTCAAGTAGTCACGCAAGACGTTGCCGGTCACGGAAATGG
>CAMPIG010000142.1 GCA_946886255.1 uncultured Cellvibrio sp.
TGGACGTGCTCAACGAGAGCCATATGCACAGCGTGCCACCCGGTTCAGAAAGCCATTTCAAAGTGATTTTGGTATCAGCGGACTTTGTGGGCAAGCGTCAGGTTCAACGCCATCAAGCCATTTATGCCACCTTGGCGGAGGAGTTGGAGGCTGGAGTTCACGCTCTGGCTTTGCACACTTACAGTCCGGAGGAATGGCTGGCTAACCAGGCTGTTCCAGATTCACCCCAGTGTCTGGGCGGTAGTAAACATCAATAAACTCCCTCTGGCTGTACAAAAATTAAGCGTCTATAATGCGCGCCCTGCATTAACCTGATAGTGAAAGTGAAGCCCTATGAGTTCGATTGTTGTTGCTGCCTTGTACAAATTTGTTGCCTTGCCTGATTACGAAGCCATCGCGCCGCGCCTGAAAGCGCAGTGCGATCAATTGGGTTTGAAGGGTACCTTGCTGCTGGCCGAGGAAGGGATCAACGGCACGGTTGCCGGTACGCGCGACGGCATTGACGGTTTGCTTGATTACCTCAAAAGCGATCCGCGCCTGGGCGATCTGCCACACAAAGAGTCTTACTACGAAGGCATGCCGTTTTACCGGATGAAAGTAAAACTCAAGCGGGAAATCGTAACCATGGGCGTCAACGGCATAGATCCACAAAAGATTGTGGGGACTTACGTTAAGCCGAAAGACTGGAATGCCTTGATCAGTGATCCCGAGGTGGTTGTGGTGGATACCCGCAACCATTACGAATATTCCATCGGTACCTTTGAAGGCGCGATAGATCCCAGGACCGAAACCTTTCGGGAGTTTCCTGAGTTCGTGGCCAAAAATCTGGACCCGAGCAAGCACAAGAAAGTCGCCATGTTTTGCACTGGGGGTATTCGCTGTGAAAAATCGACGGCATACCTGAAAGAGCAGGGCTTTGATGAGGTGTATCATCTTGAGGGCGGCATCCTCAAATACCTGGAAGAAGTCCCGGAGGAAGAGAGTCTATGGCGTGGTGAATGCTTTGTGTTTGATAACCGCGTGGCGGTTAACCACAGCTTGCAGAAGGGCGTCTACGATCAATGCCACGGGTGTCGCCATCCAATTACCGAGGAAGACAAACTCTCCATGTATTACATCCCCGGTGTTAGCTGTCCTCGGTGCTATGAGCAGCTGACACCGGAGCAAAAAGAGCGGTTTACGGAACGCCAGAAACAGATTGAACTGGCCAAGCAGCGCAATGAATTGCACATTGGTGCCTTACCGCCGGCGCGGCAAAAACGTACAGCGGCTTCTGCCAAATCATAAAATGAGTAGAGTTAAGTGCCATTTACCGTATGATGGCTTCGCGGTCACGGGCGCATGTGGTTTAATGCCGACTTCATCGCAATCATGCAGAGATTTTTATGGACTTTGATGCTTGGGAGGCAGACCTTGCTGCCGGTACAGCTACTCATGCCAGTGGCTTCGTATTGAAAATCGAAGGTAACCCGCGTAATCCATCTGCGGTTGATCCGGGAAAATTCCCCCCCGATTTGAGCTTTGTTGACCAGGCGCGTTTGTTGCGTTGCGGTATCGAGTTTTTGGCCAAGGCGGCGTCGGACAACGGCGCGACGCATTACAGCAGCAAGAGTGGTTATGCACGCGCGGATGATCCACGTATGGCGGCCATCAAGGCGCGTGAGGAAGAAGCCAAGCGTTATGCTGAGCGCAGCGACAAACCCAAGCGTTCAGTCCTGTCATTGAAGAAAAGCAGCTGATCGACGGGTAACAAAAAACGGCGCAACCCGATAAGGGCTGCGCCGTTTTTTTATTGGTGCAGGAAATTATAGCAGGCCGCGCAGTTGCAGATCAGTACGGTGCGCATCCATCAACCGGAACATCAACTCAAACTTTTGTCCTGCCAGTTCGGTGAGCTGATGAGTATCTTCAGCGGCATTCTTGGGGCGATAAATCAATGAATAAAGCTCTTTAGAGAGCGAGTCCATAGCGGTGAAGAGTTCTTCGGTAGTCTCATCGGTACGGAAGACACGCCCCTGCTTGGTCATCTCCAGGTACTTATCGCACTCCTGTAACCATTCCTTGCGCTGTTCGATGAAGTTGCGAATATTTTTAATCCCGCCCCGGTGGCCGCTACCCAAACGTTCCTCACGGTACTTTTGTAGACTTTTACGGGAGTTCACCAGAAAATCTACAGAGGTGGTTTTGCAATATTTGGAGTCCAGGTAAGTCGGGAATTTAATATCGTGTTCCGCCATGACTTTGTCACGCATACAGGTTTCGTCGCATGCAAATGCAAACGGCACGATAAGAACAAGGTGTAAAAGAAGCAGTGTTTTTTTCATAATGGGGTCGCCGAATTATTTAGTTATTGCTATTACAAGGTCCAACGCCTGTGTGTGATATAGATCACTTTGGCTGGCGCGTCAAGCATCGGCTATAAAAAACACTTTATTAATAATAATCTGATTAGATCTACGCGTTTCTTATAGTTGAAAGCGTAATAATGCGCCGTTTTTGACGGCGCGGACGGAATGATCACATCAGCCGAAAAAGCCGAGTGGGTTTTTGCTGATGGCGACACTGACGATGTAGATAAAGACAATAAGCGCTGCTATCCAACTGCATTTGCGCACAGTGGGATTGGCATTCTTGAACGCGATGACCCCCAGTACGATGTAAACCACTAACAGGATAATCTTGGTTATCAACCACGGATGATCGCCGGGAGAGTAGCCTAGGACGCCGGCGAGCGCAAAGGCGCTGATCAACAACAGGGTATCAATGATATGTGGCAGGACCTTTACCAGTTTTTTATGCAGCCAGGGCGATTGTTGCCACATCCAGATACCGCGAATAAAGAAGCCGATAAACGATAAAGCGGCCATCGTCATATGGAGATGCTTGAGCATTAGGTACATGAGCGGGGTTCCATTTATGGTTGTTATGAACGGTGTCGATAGTGGGTGAGTCAGGGGGTTAAGGCTTTGGTAACCAATTGCAGCATGGCCTCCGATAACGGCAGGCGCAGGGCAGCTTCGTGGCCCTTGGGCGACATCTTGTTCCAGGTTTTGCGGATGATATCGATGAGTTTTTCTTCGTCGTGCTTGGCTGCAAATTCTTCCAGATAGTATTCCAGAAAGACTAGGCAAATTACGTCCTCCAATGCCTGCACCTCGTCGTCGCGCTTTAATCCACGCTTCAGCAACAAATCCTTCACTCGTTGAATTGCCGCCTCGTCATAGCTGTTGTTGTGCATGATGACGGCGGCGGTTTCGCCGTGAAACTGTGCCAGATCGCTGCGCCACCGTTTGTAACCCGCGCGATCCATCGGGTAATCGCTGCGTGGAATCTTCCAGCGGCAAATATGCTGGCAGCGCGCGGCGAGTTGCAGGGTAGTTGACGCGTCCGGACAAAAGCGTGCGAGTTGTTCACTCATCCGTTGGCCGTAGATCCACTCCTTGGGAACAGACTGGCCGTTGACGATTTCATGGTGAGGATCTTGCTGGTTGGCCGCATCAAAATCAGCCAAGGTAGTGTGAAGTTGTTTGGCGGGGGTCATGGGTATCCTTAGTAATTATTCGGCGCCGCTTGCGATGTTGCGCAACTCGTCAAGGTCGTTAATCGTAATATCCTTGCGATTAACCTCCAGGATGCCTTGCTTTTGCAAGCGCGTGAAAACACGGCTGACCGTTTCAATGGTCAGACCGAGAAAATTACCGATATCGGTGCGCGACATCGGTAAGGAAAATGACGTTGCTGACAGGCGGCGGCGGTGATTGCGGGTCGAAATACTCACCAACAATGTCGCAATACGTTGCTCCGCCGTGCTTTTGCTCAGCAGTGTAATAATTTGCTGGTCCTGGGTGATCTCACGACTCATCAGCTGAAAAATGTTGCGCTGCAACGACGGAATCTTTGCGCTAAGTTCTTCCATGCTGTGAAACGGAATCTCGCAGATGGAGACGGTTTCCAGGGCAATGACGGAGTTGGTGTAACGCTCTTCCGCTAAGCCTTCCATTCCCACAACCTCGCCTGGCAAGTAAAACCCGGTAACTTGTTCCTCACCGTTATCACTCAGGGTGATGGCTTTTACGGCCCCGGAGCGGATGGCAAACAATGAGGAAAAGCGATCATTGGCGCGGTACAGATACTCGCCTTTTTGCAAGGGTTTACTGCGTTGGACAATGTCGTTAAGGCGGTCGATATCATCGATATGAAGGCTGATAGGCAGGCATAAAGTATTGAGGCGGCAATTACCACAGGAAACTCTTTTGTCGTGCGCGCAATGCGGAGCGGTGAGAGAGGAATCAACGACCTGGATGTGGATCATGGTGAAACCCCTTGCGGGTGTGGCCCGTAAATGCGCCCAATTGTTGCAGCTTTACCTGGTGGGGTAAATAGCTTTGCCGAGCGGGTGGCGAGAACTTTACCCCTTCAGGCGATCCACATCGGTAACCGGGGCCGCCAAAGCACAGTGTTATGCGGGTAAAAAGGTGACAAATTTTTGCACCCCTGTGTCGCCTCGCGACGCTCGGTGTGCAGGCTAACGCATCACATTAAAGGGGGCTTTACTTGAGCTTTAAGTCGGGTATATAGTGCCTCGGCTGGCAAACATGCAGCATTATTTATGGTACATCGTTGTTCTAGCAGTCCATCTATTAGCAACCTCGTTTTGTTCTTCATAAGTAAGATGTGATCAGTCAGCACAGATGCCAAGATGGCAATTTTTAATTTACTCAGCTAAAGAGCATTGAGGTTTTTTATGTCTAAAAGTACTGGTACTGTTAAGTGGTTCAACGAGTCTAAAGGTTTCGGTTTTATTGAGAGCGATGCTGGTCAAGACGTTTTTGTTCACTACAGCGCTATCAGCGGTTCAGGTTTCAAAACCTTGACCGAAGGTCAAAAAGTAGAGTTTGACGTTAAGCAGGGTCAAAAAGGCCCACAAGCTGAAAACGTAATGGGCCTCTAGGTTTTACGACTGATGTACTCAAAGCCGCATTTCGATGCGGCTTTGTTGTTTTTACCAGAAAATTTTTGAAAGAAAAGGTTGCTGATCCGGGTGTTTCTGTAACGACTGCGATTATTAATCGGGTGTTACGCTGGCTGCCGGGTTGATCAGTTTTATCAGATACATTGTTGGCCAGTGTTTGCCGGTTACCCACAATCCTTCGTGTTCCATGTCGTAAGCAATACCATTCAATACGCTCTCGCTGGATTCGATATTCACTTGCGCCGTGAGGGCAGTAAGATCCAGTGAACCGACCACCTTGCCTGTAGAGGGATCAATTTGCACCAGGCGATTCTCATGCCAGACATTGGCCCAGACATAACCGTCAATGAACTCCAGTTCATTCAGCCGCTGCACCGGTCGACCATCTTCATTTACATCCAGGGTCTTTTCCAGACTAAAATCTTTTGGTGAGTGGAAATACAGGTGCTCGCTGCCGTCACTGCGAATTAATAATTTGCCATCATGGGCAAGGCCCCAACCCTCGCCGTTGTAGCGCCAGCGGTCGATGACGCTAAAGGTGGTGCGGTCATAAACAAAGACAGCTCCCTCCTGCCAGGTGAGCAAATAGAGTTTGTCGTTCAGCAACGCCAGGCCTTCAGCGAAGTAGCGATCAGGCAGCTTATCTTTTTGGGTGAAGTTGGCGGTAAGTTGAGTCCATTTGTTGTCGGGCTCAGCGCGGGGATAACTGACCAGCATGGAGCGGCCGTACAAGCCGCTGCTTTCATAGAAGGTATCGCCGTCCAGCACCAGCCCCTGGGTAAAGAGCATGGGTTTATGTGAACGTTGTGCCAGCACCTGATAATCGAAATGAACCACGCCTGACGTATGTGCTACCGTGGTCTCTGTGTTAGCTATCAGCGGCCCGCTCAGGCAGAATAGCCACCAAAATAAGATGATGTTTTTCATTGTGTGATCAACCTTTGTACGTGTTATTCGGCGCTTATTGTGACAGGGAAACCCCCAGAGTAAAACTTATGCAAAAGATCCAGGCGTTTCGTGATTATTTGAGACAGCGGACTGGGGCCCAGCGGCTTCAATCCTTCATCGGTTTTACCTTGCTCGGCGGCTTTATGGTAGTGCTGCCGTTTGTGATTTTTCTGTTCCTGCTCGAATGGTTGTTTAATTTTATTACCGGGATGATCAGCCCGTTGAGCGGCTGGCTGGTGAGTATCACACCCCTGGCTAAATATATGGCGGATATTCTCGCCATTATTATTGTGTTGAGTACTTTTTTTGTGATCGGCTTGTTGATCAAAACCAACATCGGCCGATTGTTGCATGAACGACTGGATGCCTGGCTGACGAAGCTTGCGCCCGGTTACAAAACGATTCGGGAAATTATTTCACAACTCCTGGGGGGCGAAAGTAATGCCTCGTTGCTGAAGGGGCAGGTGTGTCGAGCTTACATTATGGGACGACCGGCGGGGGTGTCGGTGACCGGTATCGTGACCGCAATTCATGATAACGGCGACTATACGGTGTATGTCGCAACGGCTCCCATTCCTACCTCGGGTTTTGTTTATCATTTATCACCGGACTGTGTGGATTTGTTACCGCACATCAGTGTTGAAGCAGCCATGCGCACAGTTATCGCTTGTGGCAGCGGGTCACAGATATTGTCTGAGCCACCGCCGCCGGTGAATAAACCGCTACAGATCGATATGCGCTGAGTAGGTGAGTTTGAACGTGGTCCGGGTTTCAGCATCCTTGCTGCCTGACTATCGTTTGCAACACAGATTTAGGAAAGGCTGATATCAGACGCTAGCTTTTGGGCTTGCGGGTGGTAGATTTTTTTGCACTGGTCTTTTTATTGCCGGTGGATTTCCTGGATGATTTTTTATCGCTTGGTGTTTCCGGTTTACTCTCCGGGAGCTCCTCGCCACGCTCACTGGCCTGTACATAAGCGATAGCGCTTTGCACAGCAATGTTGATTTTATGTTCGATCTCCTGCATTTCCTGTGGCGACATAAAAAAGGTCATATCCACATCGTGACGAATATATCGTGGGGGCAGGCGATTAAGCGCTACACAGGCCACATCCGCCAGAAATTCACGGTCCCCGGCTTGCACCCGCTCGCTGACCGCACTGATTTCCTGCAACACCAGCCGCTCATAATAGTTATGGATAAAATCCACGTCGTCATCAAAACTGGTGTGGCGATTACCGGTCGTCAGCATTTGAAACTCCTTGTGAATAAATTTATGCCAAAAGTATAGCCCCAAATCCTGAACCTGCATTACCCGTAGGTCGGATTAGGCGAAGCCGTAATCCGACAACCCTCTCGCCACCGCAACCTACTTTCCTAAATCCTATTCCGAACCTCAAATCCTATTTCGAACCAAATCCCGAATCAAAAATCGCCCCGGATTTAATGCCTGCGCAAGTTCCCGACTGACCGGCAAGATCTCACCACTTATTTGCGCCGCCAACAATTCCGCACTCAACGGCGTATAAGCCAAACCCCGAGACCCATGGCCGACATTGATAAATAACCCCGGATGATAACTGCCGGGCAGGGTAATATTCGCTTTGGCGTTTTTACGCAGAGACGCAAAGTCGGCAAGAAATTTTTCCGCGTATGGCACCGGACCGACCAACGGCAAGTAATCCGGTGTCGTACAACGGAATGCTACCCGCCCGGTTAACACATTTTCGTCAAGTGTCGTAAAGGTGTCGGCCAATGCCGGCATATCCTTGCGGAGATGGTTGATATTGATGAGATGATCTTCCGCACGCACAGCGGCAGATTTTTCTTTCAAATTAAAGGTCGCGCCAATGCAATGAAACCAGTCGTGTTTTGTCGCGTAGGCGGGGCCGATATAACCTTCCGCACACAATACAGTTTGCAGTTGTTTGCTGGCATCAGTCGCCGGTAGATAGGTGATTTGACCGCGAATGGATTTAATCGGCAAATGCGCCGCTTGCGTAAACGCGCGCGCATCCCGGGCGTTGGCAATAACCACGGTGGGCGCTGATAGAATGGTTTCATCGGATGTATCGCAAACAGCCCAGGCACTATTGTGCTGTTGAAGTGAAATGGCTTGCGTGTTGCAGGTGACCTGGATGTAGGGATGTTGAACCAGCATTTTGCATAACAGGTGCGGATTGATCCAACCCGCAGAGGGAAAATAAAGTCCGGCATAATTCAGCGGAACACCCGCCAATTCACTTGCCTGCTGTGCATCAACAAAACGAACCAGCTCAGTTGCTTCGCTAAAATTTTCCTGCAACAGTCGGTATAATTTTTCTTCTGCCGGATTGTGAGCTAATTGCAATACGCCGGAGGCTTGGGCAACTAATCTTTCATCCCAAATTTGATTCCAGAAAGGGCGGTAGTGATTCAAAGCAAACTGCAAACTGGTGAGATTAAAAGTGGCTAAAGCCTCCTGTTTAGGCGATAGCTTGGCATACAGTATACCCTGCGGATTCCCGGACGCTTCTTCAGCTATTTGTCCGTGTCGTTCCAACAAATTAACTTGCCAGCCGCGTTCTGCCAGTGCTCGGGCGGTATGGCAACCTGCCAGTCCGCCGCCGATAACGATGACATGGCGCTGCGATGGAGAAGGGTTCACATTAACGGCCCAAGGCGCGGGAAAGCGTGAGGGTTGTTGGCTTTGGGTAAAGTCATCCTCACGTATCGACGAGTTTTTTTCTTCGATGCACGCCGCAACCATCTCTCGCTTTCGCCCGAATCCGGGTACTTTTTTCACTTGGAAGCCGGCGCGACGCAAACCTTGTTTAACAATACCCGCTGCACTGAAAGTCGCCGCCGTAGTGCCGAGTTGGCTGAGGTGACCGATAACATCAAATAAGGCATCGCTCCACATCTGTGGATTTTTGGCCGGCGCAAAACCATCGAGGAACCAGGCATCTACCTTTGCGCACGCATCAAAAAACAAAGGGTGGGCACTGCCTAATAATTGCGAAAAACCCGTCGCTGCGTCTTCAATAATCAAGGTGAGGTTGACGCGGCCATCTTGAAACTTCAGGCGATGAAACCCGGTCCCGATAATGTCGGGATACTGTTCCAGTAGCTCTCGTGAATAATGTTCCAGCTCCGGCCACAGCGACAGCGCGCGCGATAAATCGCTTTTGTTCAGCGGAAATTTTTCCACACTCACAAAATGCAAACGCGCACCGCTCGGTGCTACCTGATTCCACAATTGCCACGCGGCTAAAAAATTTAATCCCGATCCAAAACCGGTTTCACCAATAACGAAAGGATTTTTTTCGCCTGTATTCGACCAACGCTCAGGCAACTGGTTGTGTTGCAAAAACACATGTCGCGTTTCTTGCAAACCATTAGCGCGGGAAAAATAGATATCGCCAAATTCGCGGGAGAGTGGCTGCCCTTCGGTGTCCCACTCCAGTCGGGCATGATGAATACGTTCGGACTCTGTCACAAACCAAACTCATCAAGAATTTGTTCACACCATTGCTTGATGCGCGCTTCAGATAAAGCAAATTCGTTTTCTTCATCCAGTGCCAAACCGACAAAGTACTGGCCATCCGGTGTTAATGCTTTGGACGCTTCAAATTCGTAGCCTTCATTGGGCCAATAACCGCAGGGGGTTGCGCCGCGGGCAACCACTTTACTGTGCAGGTAACCCATAGCGTCCAGGAACCATTCCGGATAACCCACCTGATCACCCAAGCCATACAAGGCTACTTTTTTTCCGGAAAAATCCACCTCATCAATCTCATCCCAGATATCTTCCCAGTCCTCCTGCAACTCGCCGTAATCCCAGGTAGGAATGCCAAGAATAATAAAATCGTAAAACTGTGCCGTAATAATCGGTGTTTCACTCACATTAAAAAAATCCACGCGTGCTTCACCGAGTGCCGCGCGAATTTTTTCACCAGCCATTTCGGTGTAGCAAGTCGAACTGCCGTAGAACAAACCAATGGGAGCACGACTCATAATTGTTTCGCCCACTCTTTGATCCAGTCGATACTTTCTTCTTCGGCATCCAGCCCTTCACACGCATCCAACACCAGCGGATCGCCGATGCGGCGCGCACCTAAATCGGCAAAAGCCTCATCCAGCGCACGACCCCCTTCATTAAAGGTGGTGTAGCTGCTGTCGCCAAGATTAATGACACCATACCAACGGCCCGCAATGCGTGGAAAATCGCGCG
>CAMPIG010000143.1 GCA_946886255.1 uncultured Cellvibrio sp.
TTCCAGCAGTGAGGGTTGGGCGCTAATACGGGCAAGATCCAGGATCCAGATATGAGCTGTCTGTGAATCGATGGTGAGCATGGATATAGGTCCTGGGCGTTTCGGTGCAAGCCGTCCGTCGGGGTGGTGAATTCTCCCATGTTCGACAGCGGCTGACATCCTTTCGTCACCGTAATTGCGAAGTTACTGAAAACGGCTGGAATCGTCGTGCTTTAATCTAAATAATAATAATTACCATTTGCGTTAATTTAATGGCTATGTACAATCACCGGCGTCCCATGCCGATACACGTGGATTACGTCAGATACACTTTTTTGGCCGAGACTGGTTGAGCCAGATTGGTTGGCCTAGATTGGTTGGATAGGAACTCATGTTGACCGCAGCGAATCGCAAGGCGCATATCCTGATCGTTGAGGATGATCCCGCGCTCAATACCCAGGTAGCCGAATTGCTTCGGCAGCACGGTCACAGCACAGAACAGTGCTTCGACGGGCCAGGTGGTTTGATGGCGGCCATCAGTCGTCGCTTTGATCTCATCTTGCTGGATGTGCTGTTGCCGCGTATGGATGGTTTTGCCGTTCTCAACAAGCTGCGCAAAACCCGCCAGACACCGGTGATGATGCTTACTGCCTGCGGTGCGGAAGAAGAACGCATCACCGGCTTCAGTAAAGGCGCCGACGATTTTGTGCCCAAGCCGTTTAACTTTACCGAGCTGTTATTACGCATCGATGCGCTCTTGCGTCGTTCCATGGGGCTCACCGATTCACGCGCTGACATCGCTGAACTCTGTGTGGGACCGCTGCGCCTTAATCGCCAGGCGCAAAATGTGTTGGTTAATGACACGCCGGTGGTGATTACGCCCATCCAGTTCAAATTATTGTGGATGTTGGTCAGTCATCAGAACGAAACTCTTACCAAACCTTATTTGTATCAACTGGTGTTGGAGCGGGAATTCAGTTGCTATGACCGCAGCCTCGATATGCATCTGAGCCGCGTGCGCCGCAAATTAACCGAAGCGGGCCTCGCGCCGGATCGGCTGCAAACCATCCATGGCAAAGGCTATGCCTTTGTATGAACAAGCGCTTGCTGTGGACCCTGTGTCTTACCATTGCAGCGGGCACGGTGGTGCTATACGGGATCATTAATTACCTGACGCGCAATACCGAAATGCAGATGAGTTTTATTGATCCTCAACATCAACAAACCTTGTTGGACTACGGCGCGGAAGCGGAGCAGTTGTACCGCGCGGGGGATACCGGTGCGCTACGCGATTGGTTGCAGCAGTTGCAAATGCGCGAGCAAACCTGGGCTGCGGTGATTGCGGCAGATATTCAACCCCTGGCCGGCAGTGTGCTGGTGCCAGCTTTTTCTGAACGTTTTCGCCTCGGCCGCGATGTGGGTTGGAAAATCCATTTGTACTTCAAAGAAAATCCCGTGATGGATATTCCCTTCGCCGACGGGAAAACTTTTTTTGTCATTACCTTACCGCAACGCATGCGGCCCGGACAATATTGGAGTTACGCACAACTGCTGTTGCAGATCGCTTTACCACTGGCGGTGTTGATCAGCGTTAGCCTGGTGTTATACCGCCACCTGATGCAACCCTTGCGACAGCTGGAAAACGCGACGCGACAATTCAGTGAAGGCAACTTCGATGTGCGTGTACGTAATTGCCTGGGTTCGCGCAATGATGAGTTGGCGGCGCTGGCAGAAACCTTTGATCGTATGGCTGATCGCACGGGCAATTTAATCCTCACCCAACGACAATTGATTGCCGATCTCTCCCATGAATTACGCACACCACTAACGCGTGTTGATATCGCGCTGCAATGCGCCGAACGCGAATTGGCCAAACCGGAAAAAACCTTTCAACGCATTGCACGGGAATCGCGCATCATGCGCACCCTGGTGGAGGATACTTTGACCTTGGCATGGCTGGAAAATGAAAAACCTGTGCTGGTGAAAGAGCATCTGGATCTGGTGGATTTATTAGACAGCGTTATTGAAGACGCGCGCTTTGAATTTCCCGCACAGCGCATTACTGCACAGCTGCCGTTGGAAGCACCTCTCGCGACCTGCTCCCGCTCATTGGGACAAGCGATAGAAAATATTATCCGCAACGCCGCCAGCCATACGCCGCCCGATGGAATGATACATATCAATCTACAGGCGCAAAGCGATAACTGGTGCTTACTGATTGATGACCAAGGGCCGGGTGTACCGCAGGAACATCTGGAAAATATATTTAAACCGTTCTTTCGTTTAACGCACGAAGATTGCGAACACCCAGGCTTCGGAATTGGTTTGGCCTTGGCGCGGCGCCAGATAGAAGCCGCGAGCGGTCACATCCATGCACAGAACTTACCCCAAGGCGGATTGCAGATGGTCATCCTTTTGCCTATGCCGGTTCGGAGCGTGATGGGGCTGTAACATTTGTAACAACACTTCACAGTTCGTTGCGTTGAAAAATAGAATCGGCGGCTGTCACTCTTGAGTAAACGCATCATGTGGAGAAACGCGTTATGTTTGAACGTCAGGCACAGGTAACGACCGCCAGGGCACAACATTACCTCTACCAAATGTGTAAGCATTTCAGCCATAAAATTGCCGCGCAGTGGGATGAGCAATCCGGCAATCTGAATTTCGGTATCGGCCAATGTCGATTGCACGCTGAAGCAGAGGTATTGCTGGTTTATTGTGAAGCGGAAGATGCGGATAATTTGCATGAACTCATGGATGTCATCAAGCGCCATTTTGATCGTTTTGCGCATAAAGAATCCTGCGAATTAATCTGGGCGCACTAATATAAGGATTATTTTTTGACACATGCTTCGTCCGATCGCATCCTCAGTGGTGCTGTTACCCCGACATTTTTTTATTTTGTCATTCCCTCTATTGCCGCCTTGCTGGCGTTGACGACGGCCAACCTGGTAGACGGTTTATTCATCGGTAATTTTGTCGGTGCCGAGGCCTTGGCGGCGATTAATTTTTTGATTCCCTATCTTGCGTTGGTCTTTGGCATGGCGTTGATGCTGGCCATCGGCGGATCGGTACGCGCAGGTAAATTTCTGGGAGAAAAGAATTCGCAAGCTGCATCGGCTACCTTCAGCAAGTGCATTATCACGGTGGTTATTTTTGCGTTGGTGATGGCAAACATCAACCTGTTGTTCAGCCGCTGGATTTTTTCAGCGCTGGGTGCACCTGAATCACTCCATCCGTTGATGCGCGAATACTTTCATATCACTGCCTGTTTCCTGCCAGCGCAATTGTTGTCGGTGGTATTGTATTACTTTATTCGCGCGGACGGTAAACCGGTCATGGCCACCGTCGCGCTGACCAGCGGCGCACTGGGCAATATACTATTGGACGCGTTGTTCATTGGCTATTTTCAATGGGGCATTGCCGGTGCGGCTTGGGCTACTGGTATGTCGCAGTTGCTGCAACTCAGTATTTTATGTTGCTATTTCTGGCAACCTTTACGCCGCTTGCACTTCCAATTACGGCAAACACAGTGGACGGAAGTGACGCAAGCCGCGTTTAACGGTATTTCGGAATTTGTTAACGAGATGTCCGGCGGTTTGGTAATCCTGCTGGTGAACTGGTTGCTGGTGACGCGTATCGGTGTGGATGGCGTATCGGCTTTTACAGTGATTAACTACAGCCTGTTCGCCAGCTTGATGATTTTTTACGGCATTGCTGACGCCATGCAATTATTGGTGGCGCAAAATTTCGGTGCGCGTCAGGTGCAACGTATTCGTCATTTTATGTTCACCTCTGTCGCGGCGATATTAACATTGGGTGGTGTGCTAATTGCGTTGCTATTGGGTGGGAGGGTGCACTGGATTGGCTGGTTTGTCAGCGCTCACGAAACGGCGGTGATAACCTTGGCCGCCGATTTTATTCTGGTTATCTGGCCGATTTTTTTAGTGAATGGCTTGAATGTGCTTTTATCGTCCTATCTCACGGCCATTCACCGACCTGCATCCTCCGCCACTATCGCATTATTGCGCAGCCTGATTTTGCCGATCAGTTTGTTGATGTTGCTGTCCTGGTGGCTGCCTGATTATTCATTGTTGATTGCCTTGCCGCTGGCGGAGTGGCTGACATTTCTGGTTGCGCTTTTGCTTTTTTTTCGCTTTAAGCCTGCTGCGTTATCTACCGCTGAGGAATCGATTTCATCTCGCTGCTGATCATGGCGCATTGATCTTCGTAAACGTAACAGTTGTAAAACTGATTGAAGCTGAGATCCATTCTCATTAACTTCATGGCTCTTCCTCGACAAGATCGCGGACCGGCAACGGAAATCATGCAGCAATGGTGAGCTATGAGTCAGTCGTGCAGTGAGATTGCAGAACACGCATCCTTTCAGGCATTTATCAATGGTTACTTGCGTGAAGTTGATGGGGGTGTCTGGCACAACGCGCGGCAATGGTACTCGCGGCATTCCCACCTGACTCGCGTGTCCGCCGAACACATTATCGAATTGGCGTTAACGCATCAGAAAATCCACCTTGCGCTGGTGGTGGATTATTCATCGTTGGTGGGGCGTCATCGCATCAGCGCTGTGGCGATACAGCAGGCGAATGAATGCTGGCAGCCAATCGATTTTTTTCCTGCTTTATTATTTTTAATCAACGAGATCTACACCAACGCGGGAAAATCCTCGCCGGCATTAAAAGAAAAACATATTGAATTGATCTTGCGGATAACTTCCAGTTTGCAATTGATGACGCGCTATCTGCAAACGCGACAGGCGGACAACCGTTTGCTGGGTGACCGGTTTATTGAATCCGAACAATCGCTGCTCTATGGGCATTGGCTACATCCCACACCCAAGAGCCGGCAGGGGATGGCGGACTGGTTGCAAGGTTGCTACTCCCCCGAAATGGGCGGCAGATTTCAATTGCATTATTTCGCCGTAAAACGTTGTTATATCGAACAGGATTCTATTGCTGAACAGAGTGCAGAATGTATTTTGCGCAGTGCATTGGGCAGCGAGGCGCCGACAATCTCCGATGACTATGTTGTTGTGCCGGCTCATCCCTTGCAGGCACAGTGGATGTTGCATCAGGACTATATCCGGCAAGCCATCGCCGCAGGATCAATGCACGACTTGGGACGATTGGGGTTGCACTTTACGGCCACCTCTTCCGTGCGCACTGTGTATTCCGAACACTGGCAGTGGATGCTTAAATTTTCCATCCCGGTAAAAATTACTAATTCGCTCCGCTTGAATCACTATCCCGAGTTAGTCGCAGGCAAGGTGATGGCAAGCTTGTTGCGCCGCTGTGGCTTTGTAGAAAAATATCCGCAATTCCGCATCATTGATGATCCGGCCTATCTGACCGTGCATCTGCCCGGACAAGTGGAAACCGGTTTTGAATTAATCATTCGCTCCAATCCTTTTCTTGAAAACCAGGACACCGGTGTGCATTCCATTGCTGCGCTGGTACAAGACCCGCTGCCCGGTTTTCAATCGCGTTTAGCCATATTGATTGACACCTTGGCCACTAAAGAAAAACGCAACTCGTCACCGGTCGCGCGAGACTGGTTTGAGCGGTATCTGGAATGCGCCGTGGTGCCATTAATTTTATTGTATGAAGAGCAGGGCGTTGCTTTGGAAGCGCATCAGCAAAACAGTCTGCTGGATGTGAAAAGCGGTTACCCGACAACCTATTTCTATCGCGATAACCAGGGATTTTATTTATCACCGAGCCATCGGGATTCCCTGGCGACTATCGAGCCGAGCGTTCGAGAAACCGCGGAACTTTTTTACGACGACGACATGATCTGTGATCGTTTTTCTTACTACCTGATCATCAACCAACTGTATTCGGTGATTCACCGTTTGGGTGCTGATCTCATTATTAACGAATCGGTATTGCTGGCCTGTGTGCGCCGCCGCTTGTGCGTTCTGGAGAAACAATTACACGGCACCGGTAAAAAATTTGTACAAGGTTTATTACAAAAAGAGGCGATTCCCTGCAAAGCCAATCTGCTAACGCGGCTCCACGATATTGATGAGCTGACCGCAGAATTGGAACTGGCCGTTTACACGCACATCAAGAATCCATTGGCGAAAACCGGGGGCGTTGCGAATACGGAGGTGGATTATGAGGTGGCATGATAAGCGTGATAAAAGCCCCGAACAGCGTGTCTTGCGCCAGCTTATTGAAGCCCTGCTATATGAAAAATTAATTCCTTACGAAACTTTTGCGATTTCGCCGTCGCAAGACGTGATCTTTCAGTTTACGTTGGAACAGCAAGACTATCGCTGTCGCGGCCAGGTGAGTGCATTTGATCGTATCCGTTTAGTGGCTGACAGCATCTGCCGTTTGCGTAAAGACGGCTCACAGGCTACCGCAGAATTATCGACGATTGTGATGAGCCTGCCTGTGATGGATGCCCGCCGGGAACAACTGTTGGTAGAGCTTGAACAAACCGTTCGCTTGTGTCTCTGGAATGAGCAGCATCTGCCAATCACTGAAATTCTGCGGCGCAATCTGCGTTGTGCAGCCTTGGAGTCGGCTATTCATGAAGGTCATCCTTATCACCCCTGTTTTAAAGCGCGTACTGGTTTTTCGCTGAAGGATCATCAACAGTTCGGACCCGAAGCCGGCCAGAGTTTTCAGTTGGTCTGGCTTGCTGTTGCGCGCAACCGCGTGCGCAGCGCGTTGCCGGTAGCAGAAGAAAATTTCTGGCAGCGTGAACTTGATAAAGAGGTGGTGTTATTGCTTTCCCATCGGTTGCGCCAGCAAGGTGGGGATGTCAGTGATTACACCTTGATACCGATGCATCCCTGGCAATGGGAAAATCTGAAAAACTCCGCACTGTCTACGGCGTTAACCAACCGGGAAATAATTCACCTGGGCGCGGCCGGTGATTATTATCAAGCCACCCAATCTGTGCGCAGTCTGTTGAATGTCAGTAATCCGTTACGCGCTACCATCAAGTTGCCGATGAACCTGGTGAATACCTCATCGCTACGTACGTTGGAATCGCACGGTGTGTGTTCTGCCCCCGCCATCTCGCAATGGTTGCAAGCTGTCGTTCGCACTGACCCATTATTTGTAAAACATTATCCCCTCGTATTGTTGGACGAATATGCGGGCATGCTTTATCAGCCGGATACTACACAACAAGTGCAACTCGATGGACAAGTGGCAGCCATCTGGCGCGAAAGTATTGAGCGCTATTTAATGCCCGACGAACAAGCGGTGCCATTTACTGCCCTGGCATTGATGGAGGCAGACGGTCGGCCATTTATTGATGAGTGGCTGGATCACTATGGGGTGGAGCCCTGGTTAAATCGTCTTATTCAGATCGCTGTCTTGCCCGTGTGGCACTTGCTGGTAAAGCACGGAATTGCCCTTGAAGCACACGCGCAGAATATGGTGTTGGTACATCGCGATGGCTGGCCAGAAAAAATTATTCTGCGCGATTTTCACGAGAGCGTGGAATATGTGGACGATTATTTATCTTCGCGGGATTATCTGCCAGATTTCAGCGCACTACATCCGGCCTATACCGACGCAGAACCCAATCGTTATTACTGGATGACCAGCCTTGAGGCGTTGCGCGAACTGGTGATGGATACCTTGTTTGTATTCAATCTCAGTGAAGTGTCGTACCTGCTGGATAGCTATTACGGTTTTGCCGAAGCGCGTTTCTGGCAATGGGTAAACCAACAGCTACAGACTTATCTGGACGATAACCCCGCGCTTGCCGGTCGCCAGGCGCAATTACATTTTGATGCAGCCAGCATTCATACGGAATCCTTGCTGACACGAAAATTATTCGGCAAGGCCTTTGCTGAATTTCATCACATGGTCAGCAACCCCTTTTATTCCCACCAGCCAGTAAAGAGCCTGCCCGAATATGATCTATGTGAATGATGATCACTACAGCCGCGATTTTTTCACTGCGCGCTTTGACTACTATGACACGCTGCCCGTCTTGCGCGATTGCGCAGGGCAACGCCTGGCCGTGTGCTTGACCGATACCGCTGAATGGATAGCCTTGTGTTTATTCATTAAACAGAAAAAAGGCTCTGTGTTTCCCATCCACGCGGCGACACCGCTTGAAGCAGCGCGCCGCGCCGCACACCGGGCTGACTGCCATCAATTACTTTTTCATTCGCTCGACAATTTCGTCGCCATTAATGAACGCGGCCCTGATGCTGATGGTATGTTGGTACAGATGAGTTCCGGCACGATCGGTGAACCGAAAACCATCGTGCGATCCTGGGAATCGATCGATGAGGAAATTGCCAGTTACATATCAACCTTCACCCTGGCAGCGACTATGACGCCGGTAGTTGCTTGCCCGGTTACACATTCGTACGGCTTGATTTGCGGCGTTCTGGTCGCTTTGCAGCGCGGCGTGCAGCCAATCGTCATTACCCAGATCAATCCAAAATATTTACTAAAAAAATTACGCACGCAACCGCAACACCTGTTGTACGCCTCGCCGACCTTACTCAACACCTTGCGCCAACTTTTGCCTGCCGATACCCGCTTTCATGCCGTGATGACATCCGGCTCGGTGATGCCCAAGCCCTGGTTTATAGCGCTACAACAGAAAACCGAATTTCTGTTTCAGCAGTACGGTTGTTCCGAGGCGGGCTGTGTTGCCCTCGGGCAGTCGGTGCGTGCCGCCAATGATATGGGTAAGCCCCTACCTCATGTTCATATGATTGCCGGCACGAATAGTGATGCCCCGGCAGAAATTGTAATAACCAAAAAAGGGTTAACAATTTTTACCCAGGACCTGGGATATCTCGATGCCCAGGGCGAACTTTTTTTTGTTGCGCGGCAGGATGACACCATCATCGTCGCCGGGCTCAATGTGTACCCCCAGGAAGTGGAAGATGTATTACTCGAGTACGGCCCCATCACCGACGCTGTTGTGTATAAAAAGCAAGACGCTTACGCCGGTGAACGCGCCTACTTAAAATTTGTTGCGCGCGAACCCGTCGACTTTAATCACCTGCGTGCCTGGTGTGCCAGGCATCTGGCACCGCATCAGGTGCCGCACGAATTTGCACAGGCGGATGAAATTCCACGCTTGCCCAACGGTAAGATCAATCGTAAATCTCTGGCCAATGCTGTTGCGGTGTCGCCAGCATAATTTTCTGAATGAAAAGGTTTGTGCATGACCAAAACAGATATTGTTAACCTGATACATTACGTGCTGGACGAGAAGATGGCTGTTCCTTATGTATCCGCCTTCAGCCCTTATGCGCGCTTGAATGAAGATTTATATCTCGATTCAGTCATGGTGTTGCAACTGCTCCTGCATCTGGAGCTGGATCATGGCTTTGTTATTCCCGATGAAGCACTGGCCAAGGAAGATTTTGAAACCGTTGATACCCTGGCTAATCTTCTGGCGCGTTTGGAAAACACGACAACCGCGATCGAGGCGCCGGTAGAGTTTGATGATATCAAGGTTCATTGTTTCGTCAGTTGTGTGTGCGAAATCATCAAGAAATCTGAGCTTGTGGATCATCGCCCCTTTTATTTCGGTGTGTGGGACGCCGACATAGTTGTGACAGATGACAGCCGAATTTCCTATCACTCGGCAACAATTAATCACGATTTTTTTATTGACTGGTACAAGCGAATATACGGCGTCGCGATTCATCGCTGGTATGACAGTGCGTTATCCAAAGAGGCCAATGTGCGCCGCTTATTATCCTTGTTGGATAATAAAGTGCCTGAGCGCAACATCATGGTCATGCTTGATATGTACCTGTTGCCGGAGCGGGAAAATAAATTTAATGCCAATCCGTTTCCGCATTACGTGATGTTGGAAACTACCGATGATCCAGAGACCTTGTTGATGTTGGACCCGGATTATCGTTGGGAAGGTGAATTACCTAAAGCCAGAATCCTCGAGGCTATTCGTTCGCCTCATGCCGTCGGTGGTTATTACTTTGATAGTTCAGATATCACGCCTTCAACAAACGCAGCCATCAAAGCGTATTTCAAAACCTGTATCAAACTCGATACCAACCCCATGACCGATGCCGTGCGGACAATCATTCGCCACCATGTCGATGGGCATCAGGGTTTGCAATTAT
>CAMPIG010000144.1 GCA_946886255.1 uncultured Cellvibrio sp.
TATCTTTCGCCTCGGCAGGTGTAAAAACCCCGGCATCAGTTTCCAGCTCCTGACGCTTGAGCCACACCGCTTGCAACTGTGCGACTTTCTCTTCCAGTGTCATGCGTGCGATCAAATCATTGACGCGGGCATCAACAGGTTTGCTTGGGTCTTTGTAAATCGGTTGATCAGCCAGGGCAACGGATACGGGTATCGACAGGCTCATACATCCCCCCGCAATCATTAGTAGTCGTTTGAATGTCGCGCTGATGTAATTCATAGCCATTATCCCAAACCTGTTTATTTTTATTGTCCGGCGCTTACGATACGCCGTAACGCTTTTTTAAGATACCGACGAAAAAAAACTGCCGATCATCTTCAGCTTAGCATCGATGACCGGCAGTCGGGGGATTACAAAACTAACGTTTAACGATATTTTCGTACAACTCTTGCTGGCCGCTGATCTGCGCTGGCTCACCATTTTCGTTACCGAGTTTAGCCAGTTGCTCCAGCGTCATATCGCCTTGTTCAAACACTGATCCATTACCGGCATCAAAGCTGGCGTAGCGAGTTTTGCGCATTTTTTCCAGCGGTGATTTCTGAATCAGATCATCTGCAATCAACAGCGCGCGCGCAAAGGTATCCATGCCGCCGATGTGGCCGTAGAAACGATCAACGAAGTCAGTGGAGTTACGACGAGCCTTCGCATCAAAGTTCACGCCGCCACCCTGGAAACCGCCGCTGCGCAACAGCACCAACATCATGTCAACGGTTTCGTTGATATTGTTGGGGAACTGGTCAGTGTCCCAGGCATTTTGATAATCGCCGCGGTTAGCGTCGATGCTGCCCAACATACCGGCATCAGCAGCCACTTGCATGTCGTGGTCCATGGTGTGGCCGGCCAGTGTAGCGTGGTTGGTTTCCAGATTTAATTTGAAATCTTTATCCAGACCATGGTGACGCAAGAAGCCGATAACCGTTGCCGCATCAAAGTCGTATTGATGCTTGGAGGGCTCCATGGGCTTGGGTTCAATGAAGAAGGTACCTTTAAAGCCTTGACCACGCGCGTAGTCGCGAGCCATGGTCAGGAAGCGCGCCATATGTTCCTGTTCGCGTTTCATGTCGGTATTGATCAGGCTCATGTAACCTTCACGACCGCCCCAGAAAACATAGTTCTCGCCATTCAGGGCGATGGTTGCATCAAGCGCATCTTTCAACTGTGCACCAGCGTATGCAACGATATTAAAGTCCGGGTTGGTTGAAGCGCCGTTCATGTAGCGCGGATTGGTGAACAGGTTGGCCGTGCCCCACAAAAGTTTTACGCCAGATGCTTTTTGCTTCTCTTTCGCGTATTCAACAATGGTCTGCAAACGCTTGGAGGTTTCTGCACGGGTGCCGCCTTCATCAACCAGATCAATGTCGTGGAAGCAGTAGTAAGGCACACCCAGCTTGGTAATAAATTCAAACGCAGCGTCCATTTTTTCGCGCGCGCGACCTACTGCATCAGCGGTACCAGCCCAAGGGAAATGGAACGTGCCAGGGCCGAAAGGATCGTGGCCTGCACCACAGAATGTGTGCCAGTAGCAAACCGCAAACCTGAAATGTTCTTTCATGGTTTTGCCGGCAACGACACGATTCTCGTCGTAATATTTAAACGCGAGTGGGTTATCGGAATCCGGACCTTCGTAGCCGATCTTGCCGATACCGGGGAAATATTCTTTGCTACCCAACACAATGCTCATAGTAACCAACCTCATGGATGTCAATGTTGATCACGCCTGCAACGGGACAATGCCTAGGACGATGATCATCGGTAAAAAATTAAAAATTAAGCTGCCCTGCGGTTGCTTACACGGGTAACAATGCCGCCCACTGTTGATAAGCATCCTGATATTGCGCGAACAGCGCTTTATCCGGCTCGACCACTCCAACGCGCTGCAAACCATTAAATGCATCTGCTGGCGTTGCATAAAAACCACTGCCCAATGCCGCCGCGCGCGCGGCTCCTTCTGCGCCATCGGTTTCAAACAGCTCAACCGCTGCTTGCGTGGTGTTGGCAAAGGCATGTGTAAATACATCACTCAAAAACATATTACCTTTGGCAGCACGCACCACATCACAACTCCCACCCAGGGCTTTTAATACATCAAACCCCTGGTTGAGCGAAAACACGATGCCTTCCTGCGCGGCGCGTACCATGTGACCTAAACCATGGCGATTGAAATCCAGGTTGCGCAGTTGCGCCCCGAGATTTTTATTTTGATAAATTCGTTCGGCGCCGTTGCCAAAAGGATGAAAAAGTAAACCATCACTCCCTACAGGAATATCGGCTGCCAGTGCATTTAATTGTGCGTAAGAAACACCTTGCCCTGTCGTGTTCAAGGTTTGACGTAACCAACTGTACAAACGGCCGGTTCCGTTCACACATACCAGCACACCATTGCGTGGCTTTTCATCGCTGTTGGTGACGTGCAAAAAGGTATTCACCCGCGATTCCAGATCGGCGGCGGGCTTGTCTGTTACACCATAGATTACACCGGAAGTTCCCGCTGTAGCAGCAACTTCACCGGGCTGCAATACATTAAGACTGAAAGCGTTATTAGGCTGGTCGCCGCCGCGGTAACTAACGCGAGTGCCAGCCCGAATACCCAGCTCATCGGCGGCCGATGCATTGACGATGCCTTGCTCACCAAAACTGGGCACAAGTGACGGAACAACATCGGTGCCTATCTGCCAATAATTCAATAATTCGGTGGCGATCGATTTGTTCTGGAAGTCCCATAAGGTACCTTCCGACAAGCCCGATGCCGTGGTGGTAATGTCGCCGGTTAACTTCATGGCGATGTAGTCACCGGGCAGCATCATCTTATGGACGCGCGCAAAAACCTCTGGTTCATTCTCCTGCACCCAACGCAATTTGGCAGCCGTGAAATTGCCGGGAGAATTCAGCAGGTGATCAAAGCAATAACCTTGACCCAGTTCCTGCAGCGCCTGATTGCCGCAAGCAACTGCCCGGCTGTCACACCAGATAATGGCCGGACGTAATACCTGCTGCTGTGCATCCACCAAAACCAGGCCGTGCATCTGATACGAGATACCGATGGCGCTGATACGCGAAGGGTCGATCTTGTCGCTGGCAAACAAACGGCGACAGCCTTGTTTGACACAATCCCACCACACTGCCGGATCTTGCTCGGCCCAGCCGGCGCGTGGACTTTGTATCGCCAGTTCACTCTCGGGGTGTGTGACAGAACCGAGGCTTTTGCCGCTCTGTCCGTCCAGCACAGATAACTTAACGGAAGAACTGCCTACATCAATACCTAAAAACAGCATGCTTATTCTCTTGGTAGACGCTTGTTGAATGTGACTTGCGGTCAACTACAGATCAGGGATAACGGGAATTTTCCTCTGAACCAATCGAGTTGCCAGCGTTAGCTCGCCCTTAATCGGGAAACCGCAAGATGGTGCAGATCATATCTTATTGTCCTACTGACCACAAGAATAATATAGTACAGTTTTAGCGATTTCGCCTCCCCGGCACCGTAATTGTCATAACCATATTGGCGCTCGACCATTGGGTGGCGGCCTTATACAATGCGGGAAGATTTGCCTGCCTGGTAGCCCGTATCGGCACGAGCTGCTGTACCGGACAGAAATCGGGGAGACAAGCGTCGCCCGTGCGTCGCCATATCATCAATGAGGAACCATCATCGTGCCCACCCGCCACATTCCGTCATCACCTAAACACAGCCATGTCGAACCCCTGCATTCACCGCAAAATGTTATCCAGGCGCTATCTATCGACAACCTTATCTTCGGTCTGGATCACGACCAACTGAAAATTCTGTTAATCAAACACCACGACCCGATCCATAAAGATAAGTGGGCACTACCTGGTGGCTGGATTCGTTATGACGAAAACCTGCGCGACGCCGCATCACGTCTGCTGGAGGAACTGACCGGGGTTAAAGAACTGTATCTGGAGCAGTTGAAGGCGTTTGGCCGGGTAGACCGCTTTCCGAATGACCGCGTGGTGACCATCGCTTACTACACATTGGTCAGCGCCGAAAATTATCCGATGATCGAAAGCCAGAGCACGTCGTTTGCACGCTGGTTCAGCGTCAACAATCTACCCACCTTGATTTACGACCACGCCGAAATTGTATCCCATGGGATGAAGTTCTTACGTCACCAGGTTTGCCATCAACCGATTGGATTTAATCTGCTGCCCGAAAAATTTACATTACTGCAATTGCAATCTTTATATGAAGCCATCCTCAATGTGAAGCTGGACAAACCTAACTTCCGCCGCAAGATCATGAAGATGAACCTGCTCACGCCGTGCAATGAAAAGCAGCAGGGTGTGCCCCACCGGGCGGCAAACCTGTACCGGTTTGATGATGAAGCTTACAAAAAACTGACCGAAATGGGCTTCGCCTTCGAAATCTGATCGATCTCAACCAAGCCCTCCCCCGCGAGGGCTTTTTTATACACAGGACTCACCGCGAGGCGCACAGGATGAACGATAAGATTCCGTTTCACCGCCCGCCCAAAGCCATATAGTCATCAAAACCATATTGAGCTAAGATGCCTGCCTTATGTCCCTAAGGCACTCAACCGGATTCACGCCTGCGGACATAAAACACTGTCCGGCTGGCAATGTTGTCCAGCGCATCAATATGCTATGGTCACCACCGGCGCAGTCCCGCTGCCCAAACAATGCCATGCATCACTAGAGACAAATACATAATTTCAATAATCAGGTATCACCATGAACGAGTCATCTACACCTACCCGGGCTAATAGCGCCTTTATTATCCTGATCAGCTGTATTGCCACCATCGGTGGTTTTCTTTTCGGTTTCGACAGCGGTGTCATCAACGGTACTGTCGATGGTTTACAAACTGCCTTTAATTCCGACTCGATGGGGACCGGTTTCAGCGTGTCCTCCATGTTGCTGGGTTGCGCATTCGGTGCTTTCTTCGCCGGCACCCTGGCGGACAAATACGGTCGTCGTGCGGTGCTGATTGTAGCGGCAGTGTTGTTTATTGTTTCTGCCTGGGGCTCAGGGATAGCGACTTCATCGCTGGAGTTCATTATTTACCGCATCCTTGGCGGCCTTGCCGTGGGGGCAGCCAGCGTCATGTGTCCGGCTTATATCAGTGAAGTGGCCTTGGCACGCTATCGTGGCAAACTCAGCTCAGTTCAACAAATTGCCATTATCACCGGCTTGACGGCTGCATTTGTGAGCAATTACTTCCTGGCGGATATTGCCGGTTCATCGTTATCTGTTTTTTGGCTGGGTTATGAAACCTGGCGCTGGATGTTCTGGGTTGAACTCGTTCCTGCCACCATCTTCCTGTTGGCGTTGCTGGCTATCCCGGAGAGCCCGCGCTTCCTGGTAGCTTCAGGGCAAAAAGCCCGCGCGCAGGCCGTACTGAACAAGCTCTATGGCACCATTGAAGGCGACATCAAGATGCGCGAGATTGACGCCTCACTCGCCACCGATCATCACAAACCTCGCCTGTCAGATCTGATTGATAAAACTACCAATAAGATGCGCCCCATCATGTGGATCGGTATTGGCTTGGCGGTATTGCAACAATTGGTCGGGATCAACGTGGTGTTCTATTACGGTGCTGTACTCTGGCAAGCGGCCGGTTTTTCCGAGAGCCATTCTTTATTGATTAATGTGGTTTCTGGCTCGGTCAGCATCGCGGCCTGCTTTATCACCTTCTTCCTGGTCGACAAAATTGGTCGCAAGCCGCTACTGTGGATCGGCTCGGCGGGCATGACAGTAACCTTGGCACTGGTGGCCTTCGCCTTTGCCGACGCCCCGCTGGATGAGGCAGGCAAGCTGATGTTGTCCGATGATATGGGCGTACTCGCACTGGTATCTGCCAATCTGTACGTGATCTTCTTCAACGTGTCCTGGGGTCCGGTGATGTGGATTATGCTGGGCGAAATGTTCCCCAACCAGATTCGCGGTTCAGGCTTGGCGGTTGCCGGTTTCGCCCAGTGGATTGCGAATTTCGTAATTACCCTGACCTTCCCGATCCTGCTGGCCTCTTTCCTCGGCTTAGCCGGCACTTACAGCATTTATGCCTTCTTCTCCGCACTTTCTGTGGTTTTCGTATTACGTTATGTGAAGGAAACCAAAGGTAAAGAGCTGGAGCAGATGGAGGGTTAACCCTCGGATTACCTCGAAATGCTCCGTGTTTTTGCACATTGTGAGTTTGGCGTTAGGTCTTTTGTTTCGAAACCCTCAAGTCAGGGACGACTTGAGGGAGCTACAGGGATGTATTCATGCGTTTTCGAAACAAAAGACCTAATGACAAACGGATGTCAAACTGAATACTTTCAGCAAGCCACCTTCGGGTGGCTTTTTTATGGGTAAATTTCTTCTCGCTTCATCAGCCAGTCGCCGCACATGCTTAATAGCCCGCCTCTTGTGATTTAGCGAGCTTTTCGTTAGCTTGTGGTTTCCATGACAACAAGCTGGTCTCGCATATCGCTTTTTGGTACCCTAGTATACAAGTTAAGGCTTTCTGGACCTCTAATAATAACGATCGACAGGTAAACATTATGCAAACCTTCCCTCAATCCACCTTGCTTCTACCGACTCTTCTAACCACCCTTCTACTACTTGGCGCTTGCGGTGGCGGTGGCGGCTCCTCATCCGGCAACTCGAGTTCGAGCAGCTCCAGTAGCCAAGCAAGCAGTGAACCCGCCAGCTCAAGTGATAGCAGCAGTTCAAGTAGCAGCGAGACCATAAGCTTGCATACGCTGGCAGATTTTCCGATTGGTGTAGCCGTGAGTGCAGGCAATGAAACATCCAGCATCCTGAATGATGATGAAACAGGCGTTGCGCAACGTACCGTTATAGAAGCGCACTTTGATCAGTTAACGGCCGGCAATATTATGAAGATGAGTTACCTGCATCCGGCTCAGGACACTTATTATTTTACCGAGGCCGATGCGTTACTCGAATACGCGGACGACAACGGCATCAGTCTGCATGCCCATACACTGGTGTGGCATTCCGATTATCAGGTGCCTGATTGGATGAAAAACTTTGAGGGCGATCAGGCTGCATGGCTTGGCATGCTTGAAGACCATGTCGAAACTATCGCCGGCCATTTTGCCGGACGTGTCCCCAGTTGGGATGTGGTGAATGAAGCCTTCGAAGAAGATGGCGGCTACCGTAATTCGATTTTTTACCAAAATATGGGTGCCGCTTTTATTGAAACCGCCTTCACCAGTGCGCGGGCTGCCGATGCGCAAGTTGATCTTTATTACAACGACTTCAACATCTCCAGTGGCGGTGCAAAATTCCTGTCTGTTATCACCATGGTTGATGATTTTATTGAGCGTGACATTCCTATTGATGGTGTCGGCTTTCAAATGCATATTTTTATGGATTGGCCGAGTATCGATGCTATCAAGAGTTCTTTCGCTGCCGTAGCAGAGCGCGGTTTGAAAGTAAAAATTACTGAATTGGATATACCGATCAACAACCCCTATAGCGACGCTTACGATTATCCCGACAACTATGAAGCCACCTTAACGACCGAGTTGGCTGCTGCACAGAAAAAGCGTTATTGCGAAATTGTTACCGCCTATCTTGAAGCCGTGCCGGAAAATTTACGCGGCGGCCTGACCGTTTGGGGTGTTCGTGACAGCGACAGCTGGTTGATCAGCACTCTGTTTGACAACAACCACGAAGATTGGCCGTTGTTATTTGACAGTGGCTTTAATCCCAAGCCAGCCTTTTATGGGGTGGCGGACGGTCTTACCCATCAGCCTTGTTTATAACGTAAAGATGTCTGTCCGCTTATCGATTTTTTCAAAGCAATAGGAAAATGTCGATAAGCGGGCTCAAGGAGCTTCCATGATTTACGCGCGCATCATGTCCTGCTTATTAATAATGACGGCCATCGGTTGCACACCGGGCGCTCACCATATGGAGCCCGACGCTGCCGTTGCATTTAATTGGTTTGAATATCAGGGTAACGATGACGCCTTTCATGCTCCTTTAGAGGAAGGACAATTCCTGAATCCGATCCTCGCGGGGTTTTACCCCGATCCCAGCATCACACGCGCTGGTAATTATTTTTACCTGGTGCACTCCTCCTTTTCCTGGTCGCCAGGTGTACCGTTATTCCGCAGTCAGGATCTGGTGAATTGGGAATCCCTCGGTTATATCCTGACGACGGCGGAGCAGTTGCCTTTACAAAATCAACAGGTGTCGCGCGGCATTTATGCACCCACTATTCGTTACCACGATGGAGTATTTTATTTAATTACAACGCTGGTCGATGTACGCGGCAACTTTATCGTCACCGCCACGGATCCGGCCGGCCCTTGGTCTGAGCCCATTCTCTTACCGGAAGTCGGCGGTATTGATCCCGATATTTTCTTCGATGACGATGGCAAGGTTTATATCGCCCATAATGATGCACCCGTGGGTGAGCCGCTGTATGAAGGTCATCGCGCTATCTGGTTGTGGGAGTTTGATCTTGCAGCCAAAAAAATTATTCCGGATTCCGGGCGGGTGATTGTGAATGGCGGCGTTGATCTCGCCAAACAACCCATCTGGATCGAAGCACCGCACATCTTTAAAAAAGATGGCTGGTATTACCTCACTTGTGCGGAAGGCGGCACGGGTTACAACCACTCACAAGTGATATTTCGCACGCGTCATCTGCATGAGCCTTTTGTACCCTTTGAGCGTAACCCTATCCTGACGCAACGGGATCTGGATATTGATCGACCCAACCCCATCACCACCGCAGGCCATGCCGATTTTATCCAGACAGAAAACGGCGAGTGGTGGGCCGTGTTCCTGGCCACCCGCGCTTACGACAAAACGTTTTATAACACCGGCCGCGAAACATTTCTCTTGCCGGTTCGCTGGGAAGATGAATGGCCCATTATCCTTGACGCCGGCCAGGAAATTCCCTACCGCGTGAATGCACCACGCATTTCCACAGCAAGGAAAATCTTTGCACCGTTAACCGGCAACTTCCGCTGGCGTGATAACTTTGATCAATCCGAGTTACATCACCATTGGAATTTTCTGCGTTCGAACAATGCAGACTGGCACAGATTGAGCAAGAATCAATTGGTGATTGACGCACGTTCGATTTCTTTAGCGTCCCTTGAACAGCCCGCCTTTATTGCCCGGCGGCAGCAACATATGCGTTACACCGCTAGCACGGAATTGAATTTGCCACAGCATCCCGGTTTGTCAGCGGGACTGGTAGCTTTTCAAAACGAAACAGCGCATTACTATCTGGGCGTCAAGCGTATAGAAGATGGTTATAAACTTTTTATTGAACAAGCGAAACAGGCGCAACCGACAATCATTAAGAGTGTCCATATTGCAAACCAGGACACGCAACAAACAATGATCCTGGGTATAGAAGGCGACAAGGGTGAGATATCTTTTTATTATCAAACACCCAAGGGCCCTAAAATTTTTCTCGCCCGTGCTCTGGATGGCAAACTTCTCAGCACAGAAGTCGCAGGTGGCTTTGTCGGTACGTATCTAGGTATGCATGTACGCAATGAGCCCGCATCAACAAGCCGCGAACAAAACGGCGACTGAAACGGCAGATAAAGTGCCTTGGTAAGCACGCCTTGCTCGAGCGCTGTATGATGGGCCACTGATGTGGCCCGCGTGACCATCTACTTCCAACTGGACAATGACTTTCGTTTAAAGTGACTTCATCCATGTTAAACATTACCCGATCTCCCCTGTATTCACTCAACAGCTATTTTCATGCTCATCGCCTACTCCAGGCATTCATTGTCTGTGCACTGCTGGTGGCCTGCTCTTCTGCATTGGCTTTGGGCGAACCCAACTATGTCAGCACACAATATAAAAAAGGGCATGTGGTTATCATTGGCGAAAAGGACGTGGCCAGCCTGTATGTTGACGATAAGGATTACAAAGGCGTACAACGCGCAGCAGCCAATTTGCAACTGGACATTGAGCGGGTCAGCGGCAAAAAGCCGGCGCTGGTACATAATCCGGCAGAGCTTGGGCGCTACGCAATTATTATCGGCGCCATCGGCAAGAGTGAGTTGATTG
>CAMPIG010000145.1 GCA_946886255.1 uncultured Cellvibrio sp.
AAAATTCACCGGTGTTGCCACCGGTGACAATGTTGTGAATGCCAGCGCTGGCAATTCCATCGACAACCTTGCGTAATTGCGCTTCATGAATTTCACCGTCGACACCAAACGGTGTGACGTGAACACCGGATATACCGGCGAGCGCCCTGTGAATGCTGTTCATTTTTTCTCTCACTCTGTTCAGTGAATTTCCGGTTCACCGGCATCCAGGTGTTTAACCGGAATAGTTTCCAGAAAATCAAAGTCACAACCTTTATCAGCCTGGCTCACGTGGCGTTGATACAACTTGCCATAGCCGCGTTCGAACTTGGGCTCCGGTGCAGTCCAGCGTGCTTGTCGCGCGGCCAGCTCTGCGTCGCTGATTAGTACATTTAATTTTCGTGCCGGAACATCCAGTTCAATTAAATCGCCGTTTTGTACCAGTGCGAAGGGTCCGCCGATGTAGGATTCGGGTGCAACATGCAAGACGCAAGCACCGTAACTGGTACCGCTCATGCGCGCGTCAGAGATGCGCACCATGTCGCGCACGCCGCGCGCTAATAATTTTTGTGGGATGGGTAGCTGGCCCCATTCGGGCATACCCGGCGCGCCTTGGGGGCCAGCGTTTTTTAAAACGATGATGGAGTGTTCATCGATATCCAAATCCGGTGCATCAATACGCGCGGCCATCTCCGCGTAGCTTTCAAACACCACCGCTTTGCCGGTGTGTTTTAACAAATGCGGTTCGGCAGCGGGTGGTTTGATTACGGCACCGTTGGGTGCGATGTTGCCGCGCAGCACGGCAATGCCGTCACTGGTTGCGAGGGGATTATCGCGTGTGCGAATCACGTCTTCGTTAAAGACTTTTGCACCGTCGATATTTTCGCCCAGGGTTTTGCCGGTGATGGTTTTTTGTTGCAAATCGAGCAGGTCGCGCAAGTTGTTCAGCAAAGCGGGCAAGCCACCGGCGTAGTAAAAATCCTCCATCAAATAATGTCCGGCGGGACGTAGGTTGGCGAGTATCGGCGTGTCGCGCGCGAGTTCATCGAAGCGATCCAGCGTCAGATCGATTCCGGCGCGGCGCGCCATCGCCACAATATGCACAATGGAGTTGGTAGAGCCGGACAGCGCCAGCGCAACACGAATGGCGTTATCAAAAGCGGCGGGGGTGATGATGTCCGAGGGTTTCAGATCTTCCCAGATCATCTCGACAATACGGCGCCCGGAATAGGAAGCCATCTGCGCGTGACGCGAATCGGGTGCGGGGATGGAGGCGGCGCCCGGCAAGGTAAAACCTAATGTCTCCGCCACGCTGGTCATGGTCGATGCGGTGCCCATGGTCATGCAGTGGCCGGGTGAGCGCGCGATGCCGTTTTCAACACCCTGCCAGTCTTGTTCGGTGATGTTGCCTGCGCGCAATTCTGCCCAATATTTCCAGGTATCCGAACCGCTGCCGAGGGTTGCGCCCTGCCAGTTGCCGCGCAACATGGGACCGGCGGGTACAAAGATCACCGGTAGATCCATACTGATTGCACCCATCAACATCGCCGGCGTGGTTTTGTCACAGCCGCCCATCAATACCGCGCCGTCCGCCGGGTAAGCGCGCAATAACTCTTCGGTCTCCATCGCCAATAAATTGCGGTAGAGCATGGCGGTGGGTTTTTGAAAGGGTTCGGACAAAGTAGATGCGGGTAATTCGATGGGAAATCCGCCGGCCTGCCAGATGCCACGTTTGACTTCCTCTACCCGCTGTTTGAAATGGGTATGGCAGGGGTTGATGTCGCTCCAGGTATTGATGATGGCGACCACCGGCTTGCCGGCGTAATCCTCCTGGGTAAAGCCCATTTGGGCGGTGCGGGAGCGATGGCCGAAGGAGCGCAGGTCTTTTACGCCATACCAGCGATGGCTGCGCAGCTCCTCCGGGGATTTCCTGATGGGTGAGTTTTTTGATGAGCCCATGGTGCTGCTTTCTCTCTCAGCGCGTGATCTCCAGCTTGGCTGGATAACGGAGGCCAACAGGGCGTCCGGTGGGGTTGATGATCACGCTGTTATTTTTGGCAGAATGTCAGCTTCTGCTTGGTTGATTCTGATCATGATTGCGTAATCAGTTGGCATTTTCAAGCAAAAAAATGAATTTTATTTAATGATTGCGTTAATCATTTGCTTTAAATGATGAGGAGGTCGACGCGTTCGATGCAAAGATAGCCACCTGATCGACGAAGATCGCCAACAGGATTGCGTCAGGAAAAGATGAAAAGGCAGGGGAAGATAAAGCGGGATCAGGCGCTCTCGCGCTCGAGGATATTGAAGCCTACATCAATAATGCGGGGTGAACTGCTATCGGTCGGGGCCGCATCATCCATCTTTGTGATCAGGGCTTCCGCCGCGAGCCGCCCGATTTCGGCACCCTTGATGCCCACAGTGCTAATTGCTGGATAAGTGTAGGCTGAAAAATCCAAGTTGCCAAAACCCATCACCGCCAGGTCTTCCGGGACCCGGATATTGCGATGCAAAGCCTCGGCAATCACGCCATGAGCCAGAGTATCCGAACTGCAATACACTGCATCAAAGGCTTCCCCGCTATCCAGTAGTGCAGCCAGATTCTCCCGACCCAAGCGGAAGCGAGCTGGTGTTGGCACGGTACGGCTAGCCAGGGTGTCGATACCCGCATCGCGCAATGCAGCGGTAAAACCGGCGAAACGACGCACTGCCCGCTGATCATTGGCGGAAACGGAAGCGAAACGGCGATAACCTTTTGCAAGTAAGTATTCACCTACTGCGCGACCCACCTCGGTATGAGAAAACCCCACCAGGGTATCGATGGGATTAGGCGCCAGATCCCAGGTTTCTACCACAGGAATACGCGTGTTAATCAACCGTTGATGAATGCCTTCCGCATGGGAGGTGCCGGTCAGGATAATGCCATCTGGCCGGTTGCCCAGAATAGCTTTGAGCAAGTCTTCCTCCCGCCCTTTGTCATAGGCCGACAAGCCGAGCATTGTCTGGTAGCCCGCGTCGGCCAGAGTGTCGGTGATGGCCTGAACCGTATCCGCAAAGATTGAGTTGGCAATCGTGGGTACAATCAACGCGACCAATCGGCTGCTGCGGGTGGCCAGGCTACCCGCCAACATATTGGGCACATAGCCCGTATGGGTGATGGCATCGCGAACTTTTTGCTGAATTTCCTCCGACACCAGCTCCGGCTGATTCAGCGTGCGCGAAACGCTGATCGGCGACACACCGGCCACCTTGGCCACATCAATCAAGGTAGGCGCTTTCTTGTGAGCCTTTTGGGGGTTGCGTGACTGCTTGGGCTTTTTATCTTTCATGGGGTCTTTTGCAAGATGATTGCGTGCATCATAGCCTAAATGGCCGCTAAAGGAAGCGGTTGGGATTTTTACCCAGTACGTCGGCCTTGTCCGTTCGGCTGCCAACAGGTCGATTAATGTTGGTTGTCGACGAGAAGCAGGAATACCCCCGCCGCAATCAAAGCGCTGCCGGATAATCGATTGAACCAGCGGTGGTGGCACGGCGTTTTTAGCCAGCGCAGAATCGTCCGGCCGCCAACCGCATAGGCCAGCATCCACACCAGATCTATCAGCAAGAAGATGATGGTAAGCAATGCAAATTGCGGCAGCAGCGGTCGGTCGGGTGCAATAAATTGTGGAAACAGCGCGCCGAAATAAATAACACCTTTGGGGTTGCTCGCGGCAATACCGACCGATTGGGCAAACAACACCCAGGCTGACGTGGTAAAGCGTGTATGCGGATCCGGCGACGTAGATACCGGCTTCACAAACAACTGCCACCCCAAAAAAGCCAGGTAAGCCGCGCCGACCCATTTGATCAGGTCGAATAGCCATTCCGCCCGGTTCAACACCAGGCCAAGTCCTAACACTGAAAGCGCCATCAATAACAAGTTGCCCACGCTCGCGCCAGCCATCCCGTACAGCGATTTGCGCACACCATACTGGCCACCATTAGCCAGGCACGAGAGCATCACCGGCCCGGGGCTGGCAGAAACAAACAGTGTCACAGTGATAAATAACAAGAGTTGATCAAGCGGCATGATACGAAGGCTTACCAAATGGCATGCTAGTGTAGTCTATACTCAAACCAGAAACCCTCATCGCACCCGCAGGTATTGGTATGAGCCACAGCAGTATCGCCGAAGCAGTCAAGGTTCTGGAGGAATTATTGGTCGGGCTGGATGAAGCCTACTGGGAATCCGCCACCATCGAACACAAAGATTTTTTCTACGACATCATCAGCGCCACTCACAGCGAACTATCAGAGCTGGCCAAGCTCAGCGTGCAGGATCATCACCTCGATTACGAGCCCATCACCACCGAATTTCGCACCGCGCGCATCAAGCTCGGCAAATTACGCAAGATGCTCGACGATTACGTCCTGCGTTCCCGCACTGCCTCCCGTCTGGAGGCTCTTATTGGCGAGACAGTTTTTCTATCATCGCGTTAACACCCTGCATTCGCAGGAGTAGAGATTGCGCCATCATGGGCAAAGCTGCGTAAGATCACGCCAACAACGTGGCTAACGGCACAGAAGTGATCAATATATAGCCGAACCTCATCACCCCATCTTACTTATTGCCAATCAATTTAAACATGACGCCCTAAAAACTGGCGTAATGCCCCCGCCCAACAATACTTAGAGTAACTGGTGATCGCATCCAACGATGCGTAGTCGCACCGGTTGGAGTGATTTAAGCCAGTTGGAACTCCCTTTATTTGTACTCTAGTATGGTCTTCTCCGGCGCTTTTAATAGCGCCGGTTTTTTTATGTCCGAAATATTTATGCCCAAGGCATTTACAGCGCAGCCGCGATCATTATAATTTCGCGCTGGCCCTCCAAGGCCAATGTCGGAGCGTAGCGCAGTCCGGTAGCGCACCTCGTTCGGGACGAGGGGGTCGGAGGTTCGAATCCTCTCGCTCCGACCAGAATCCCGCCAATAAGCCCCTGATTATCCTAGAGATTTTCAGGGGCTTTTTGCTTTCCGGGGTGCTGGTGTCGAAAAAGTGTCGAAGGCGTTTATCTTAGGTTGGTATTTAACGGCACCTTGCAGATGGTCGGGCGATAGATGCGAGTAGCGCATTGTTAATGTGATGGTGCTGTGACCGAGGATTCTTTGCAGTGTGAGAATGTCACCACCATTCATCATGAAGTGACTGGCGTAGGTGTGGCGAAGCACATGCGCCGCTTGTCCTGCCGGCAGTGTGAAGCTGCATTTATCCAGCACCAGATAAAACGATTTAATGGCTTTCGCAAAGAGCCTGCCATTTAAACCTGTTGGTTTATATGCGCGAATATCTTTTTCCAATTTTCGCGAGATTGGAACGGTGCGATTTTTGCCGGACTTGGTATCTGTAAACGTTATGCGAGTGTGACCAATTTGCGAAGGCATCAAGGTTTGCGCTTCATTCCAACGACAACCGGTTTCCAGACAGATACGAACAATCAACAGCAAACTTTTACTTTTCGATTCAACAACCTTTTGTAGCAGTTCTTTGCATTGATCATCCGACAGAAAAGACAGTTCACGTTCTTTTATTTTTATCGGCGTTACTTTATTCAGCGGTGATGCATAAGTAATTTGTTCAGTGCGGTATAGATAACCATACAGCGCATTGATATACCCAAGTTCATTGTTCAACGTCTTTGCAGATATACCCTGTGAAGAGCGCCTATTGCGGTAATTCAAAAACAATTGTGGTGTAAGGCTTCGAGCAACAGGGTTTTTAATTGCAGAACAAAAACGATCTAATGCACTTTTTCTGGCTTTAGGTGAAGCCAGATGCAAACCGTGCTGCGAGTACCAAAGATCAATTAATTCCGACAGCTTGCGATTATCCTTTGGTAACGGATTCCAGGGTGATGCATGCGTATGGCTTGCCTTAACATGGGTTTCAAATCGCAATGCTTCTGCCTTGGTTTTGAACTTACGCCGGTAACGCTTGCCTTTGATCGGTTCAATATCAACGAACCAGCGACCGTCTGAAAGCTTTTCTATTGCCATCCCTAGACCGCCTTACCCCACCTGATGTATCGCTCTTTGAGAAGGTCAGCGATGTGATCTTTTAAATCAAGAAGGCCCATGCCTTTGTCATGGTAAAAGTCTTTGATCGTCGGCCAAAACGGCAAGGTTTGCAGGGCTTCAATTAACTGCTTTGGGGTGAGACGTTGCCTCGCTGCAAGACTGACGGCATTACCGATCATTAATTCAATATTCTTGCCGCTGAATCCCGTACTGGTTTTGTAATGCCGTTTGTAGTCTGTTTCATCGAGCATCGATGCAACAGGGACTTGTACCCTCACATCCTGCATAAAAATGGTCCATACCGGATGAAATCGTGACGGTGATTGTAAAAACTTGAAGCTATCGAAGCCGTATTGCAACAATCCATCAAGATGATACGACAACGCAGAGAAGCATTTAAACGTTAGCGAAAAATGTTGATCTTCACCGCGCGCAGTAGTGCCATCAGAAAATTGCTGAATAACACTGTGATGAAATCTCAGCTCTATTCGCCACACTGGTTTTTCTGGGTTGTAATTGTATGGGGCGGCTTCAAATGGGTTGTCTGTTTTGCGCCAGACGCTTTCCCAAAAATCTAATTTATCCGTGGCTTTGGCTTGAGCAGTTTTATTATAAATACACAATTGCACGGAGGATGGTGATCCGAACATGTAGGTTTCACCGCGACCATAGGTCACAGCAAGGTGAGCAAAATCCATCGTTTCTATAGTGTCGAATTGCCGGACTGTACGGCTTCTGCAATGCATTCTGGCCACCAGATCAGCGGGAGGCGTCCAACCTTGTACATCCAAGGCAAGATGTACTGCCGCTTGGTTGTATTCGACCTTTTCCAGCACTTCATTAGCGAGTGTGTTCATCAAGGTTTGCAACTGGGCTGGAGTATTTTCTTCAATCAAATGCGGAGAGACTTCAATTTTCAAATGTGGACCATGGTGTTCAGGTCTGACATTGAAATTTTTGATCAACAGAACTAACCCTAAATCAGCATTCTGTAATTTGAATTGATAACCCGAGTCACGACCGATACGCCCCGCATGCCATTCATGCCCACCAAAGAACACCATACCGGATTTTTCAAAGAGTTCCAGGATACCCGGCTTCAAATAGCCCCGGTAGAGTTGACGGACGGTATCGACACCACAACGCAGAATATTCATTTCTGACAAATCACAGAAAGATTTTCCATCAAAAAATAAACGGCCTTTTTCGTCAGGCTCAAAGTCATGGTTCATACGTTGGTAGTGAGTCGGTTTTTGCATTGTTATTTACCTTTTAACGAAACATTGTGGTCTATTGTGGGCAATAAGTACTGTTTATAAGACGTGTTACAGGGACGTCTACGGCGCGGCATGGCCGCTGTCGTGCTCGTACCTGCGCGCGGCGCTGGCCAGCCGCGCTTCACGATTTATCTACATCAACAGAATTTAATGACTTAAAGGGAGAGCCAATCAGCATGCCTAACAACAAACCGACCAACAAAGACACGATGATTAAAAAATCCATAACATCGAAAACAATATCAAGAGCAGCAATACATTCATCCGGGTGCATAACGATACCTATTTTTTAGAAATGCGGACGGCGAGCGCCCAATACAGCAGGATCAAGATGCCTGCCATTGCGTGCGGAATGATGACGACAGTCCACGGCGATACATTTAACAGGCACTCCATAACAATACTCCTTTAAAAAATAGCACCAGCGGTTGGGTCATGGATAACAGCGGGATCATTAAACGGCTGTGTGCGGGCCTGTGGACGCGATAAGACAATAATCTGAATATCGCTATAGACGAGACGAACAAAGGCTGTAGAGCGATAGGCTACGGAATAGCCCAAGGCTTCGAGTTCACTGGATGTCAGGTTGATGATTTTTTCTTCCGGGTATTCAGCCTGAAACAAATCATCTTCATTGATCGAGCCGACGTGATACAGGCTGGAGCCAGCCAGCGGTGTCAGGTCAGGAACAGTCGAAGTAACGAACCGCTGAGGTAGAGCACGACCAGAAACACCAGCAGACGCTTGCACAGGTGAAGCAGCAGGCGCAGGACGGGACGGACCAGTGGCAGGTTTGCTACTGCCACCAAACATTGCCGGGAGACCATCACCAGAGAGAAAAGTACTTCCCAGATTAATGACAGAATAAATCGTGATTGCCAGTAGCAGTAAGATTTTAGGTTGCCGGAGGAAGGAGACGGATGATCCGCTGTCTTTGGTTTTGCCGGTGGCGGTGGATTGGTAGACATTGAAGCACCTCTTATCAATTTTACGCATGGACGATGAAATCGTATGACCCATGGCATTACCGGAGTTTTCCGAGTTGTGCACGACACGCTTATAGCGGCCCGCGAGGAACGAAAACACAGAAGCAAGGTTTTTATGGCGATAGGCATACTCGGCCACTGCCCGTATTTCCTTGTGAACCTTGCCGATGTTCGGCGTGGAGATATAAATATCCCAGTTCATGTGGCGGTGTGAGTCGAAGGCATCTTCAACCGTGCGTGGGCGTCGTTCGTCAGTGGGGTTGGTGAGGTCATATTCATTGAAATTGCGCAGGCGAGTCGGGTAAATGCGCTGGCCCTCATCCATAAGAATCAGGGCGCCTTCGGGCACCCAGTGGAAGAAGCGCGCCATTTTATCGAAACCATTCTGATCAAAGCTGACTAGAATAATTTCTGCCGTATCGGGCGCTTCAAACTCATATAAGGCTTCAATATCTTCAATGCTTTTTACACCACGAATGTTGGTAACAACCACTCTTCCCTGTTTTATGGCGGGAACTAAATAATCATTAATCAACGTGGCCGTTTTATACGAACCCGGATCGCCGTGAACAATGCCAGTAGTCATGATCTACCACCCCATCACTTTTAATACGATTTTGGTGGTATATGCCTGAAAAATAATATTGAGTGCGTCAGGCACCCGAAAAAAGGTGAGGTAGCCAACCAGCGATGAATCCAGCTGGCTCCACGCACTTTCGAGCAGTTGGGATACGCCGATATTGACCAGCACATTCTGTGCAACACCCCACGAAAATTCGAGCATGAAAATCTGGAATTCGATTTTTGCGATGACGATATACGCCACCAGCTCTTCCATGGTTTCACGAGCGAATTCATAAATGCCGG
Organism: uncultured Cellvibrio sp.; assembly: GCA_946886255.1. The sequence continues at coordinate 9,165 of CAMPIG010000145.1, forward strand.
TATTAAACCAGTCAATCAGCCACTGAAAGCCGTCGATGATAGAGTCCATGATTATTGCCTCATGATGATAATGAAGGATGCGATGTAGGCCATGGCGAGAATGGCGCTGGAAATAAGTGAGAGGTGTTGGGACCAGCGCGCCCACCCGAAGCAGACTTGAACTTTCATGATTTGATAGCACTGATCTGTGAGCGTACCGCCACCTGAGAGACTTACACCGACGGTGTCATTGATTTCAGATTTAATCTGATCAACAACACCTTGCAGCTCGCCTTCAAGCTCACCGATACGATCTTCCGTGCTGGTGCCACCGATGCCGTCGTAGGAACCTTTTTCGGAGGGAATATCGAGTTCTTTGCTGTTCAGGCATTCAAGGTAATTTTTTGCTGTGGGGTCACATTGACCCGCGCCCGCCGATGAAGCGCTACCGACATGACCGGATGAAGAAGAGCCATTACCGCCAGAACCATTGCTGGACGCAGATGATGAATTGCCAGTTTCATTGCCAGACGATGAGCCACCACCAGACCCATCATCACCACTGCCTGTACTTGAATTTTGGGAAGAAGAATTGGTATGAGAGGAAGAATTACCGCTATCAGCAGTACAAGTATTTATTGAATTACCATTGCCATCAAACGCAGTTCCCGGAGTAGTACCAGATGGACATGGGTAATTATCACCAACCTCACAACTATAACCGCCTGTAGAATTTTGTATTGCAGTCCCACCAGCAACACCACCAGCACACTCAAATGGATCGTCATAACTGGGCGCACAAGTGCCAGACGTAGGATGTATTGCTTGACCTGCCGCGCATTCAGGTTGTTCGCCACCAGTATCTTCGACACATTCCGAATGATAATTTCCACCATTAATGGTGGTATTCATGATATAGCCAGATGGACAGG
>CAMPIG010000146.1 GCA_946886255.1 uncultured Cellvibrio sp.
TGGGTGGCGTTGTTCTTGCCGAAGATCTCGATATCAATCTCTTCCCAAAAGACACCGTTCTGCTCGGACCCGTTTTTGTATGTGAAAAACGTGGAGAGTACACCACTGCCTTTGGCGGCCCGCATCCGCATTTCATAGCGGCCGTAGTGGTAGCTTTGGTTGGAGTAGATTTCCGCACCCTTGTAGGGTTTCGCGGTGGCATGACCGGCCATGAAGATGGCGGAACTGAGGAGCAGGAGGACAAATAACGAGTAGAGTTTGCGCATAGAGTTTCACCTTTATGATTATTAGAGGACTCCGGGAGCGGAAGATATCCGCCCGGTCATGATCCCGAAATCGACACAGGTGATCGCGCCATTTTGCGCAGTGAACCTAAACTGGTGCGTATTTGGCGCCCTCGTTGGCGCGTTTGATGAGAGCTGGCGCGCTTGATGAAGTTATTGTGCTCAGCGAAGCACAAAGTCGCGGATGGCTTTTAATGCATTGGGATTGTCGAACAGGTTGTTATGGCCGACGCCCGGCAACTCCAGCAGCTCCTTGGGGCTATTGATAGCGGCATAAGTGGCGAGAGAATCCTTGGGCGGAATGACCACATCGGCATCGCCGACCAGCATCAACACCGGGCAGGTGAACTGTTCGGCATAAGTAATCAGCTCAAAAGGGTGTTGCAGCAGCCATGTTACCGGCAGGATCGGAAACATCCGCTTGCCGTTCTGGACGGCACTTTTCAGGGGCGTCAGCAAGACCAGCTTATCGACCCGCCGCTGGGTGGCGAGATAACCCGCCACTGCCGAGCCCAGGCTGCGGCCGATCACCACCACTTGCGAGGTATCGAGATTGTGCCGTTGAGCCAGTTCATCATAGATGGCCTCGGCATCCGCATAGAGCGCAGCCTGGGACGGCGCACCTTCGCTGCGACCATAGCCCCGGTAATTGAAGGCATAGGTATAACGCGCACCGATTTTTTGCAGGATCGGTAAGAGACTGATGACATCTTCCGCATTGCCGCCGAAATAGAGAATGATGAGCGCGTTATCGGCCGCCGGGTCCTCCAGCTGCCAGCCGCTCAGCAGCGCATCCTCTCCCGCTAACGCAATATGTTGCCCCGCATATTGCGCATAAGCTGCGTCCTCAGCGGTCGTGCGCGGAAAGATCAGGCGCGTCTGCCACAAGAATGCCAGGGCGCAGAGCAGGAGATAACACAGGATAATAAACAACAGGATAGTCAGCATGGGTCCGGTCTTCATGGTCGCTTCGTCTCAGTCAGAGAGGGTGAATAACACGAATAGCAGGGTAAATCCACGAAGCAGGGCGATATTTAGACAGCCGCCACAGTTTTTGATGTACCTGAACAGCGTGTTTCAGCGCGTCTTCGTATAAAGTGCAACGCATTACTTTCAAACACAGAGAGAGTTTTATGGATTCACTTTCACAAGCCGCGTTGGGTTCTGCTGTGGGCATAGCGGTCATGGGCCGCCGCACGGCGTTATGGAAAGCGGCACTGATCGGCGCCGCCTTTGGCACCCTGCCCGATCTGGATGCCTTTATCGATCACGGCGATCCGATTCGCAATATGACCTTTCATCGAGCGGCGAGTCATTCGTTGTTTTACCTTACGCTGTTGTCGCCAGCGCTGGCTTGGCTGATCAGCAAATTGTCTGGACAAATCAACAATTTCAAACGCTGGTGTCTGGCGATCTGGCTGATCCTGATTACCCATGTGTTACTGGATTTTATGACCGTCTACGGTACGCAAATGGCCTTGCCGTTTACGGATTATCCCTTTGGGGTTGGCAGTATTTTTATCATTGATCCCTTGTACACCCTGCCGTTGTTGTTCGGTGTTACTACGGCGCTGATTTTTTATCGTACGTCGGGTTTACGCTGGAATGCATTAGGGCTTTCGCTGAGCACGGTGTATCTCGCGTGGACGTTCCTGGCGCAGTGGTACGTGGAAAACGTAACGGATGACTACCTTACACAACAACATGTAAAGGTTGAGCAGCGATTGGTAACACCCACGCCATTTAATACGCTGTTATGGCGAATTGTGGTGATGACACCGGAGGGTTATGCGGAAGGTTTTTATTCACTCCTGGATAAAACACCGCAATTAAATTTGAAACATTTTCCGCGCAACGAGGAGTTGTTTAATGCAGTGCGCGGCAACTGGGAAGCAGAACGGATTGCCTGGTTCAGTCACGGGTTTTTCAAGATGCATGAAGAGGATGGCAAGTTGATGATTACCGATTTGCGCATGGGGCAGGAACCCTTTTATACCTTTAGGTTTGTTATTGCTGAGCGAGCTGGTGATGCCTGGCAGTCGGTGACGCCAACACAAGTAGCGACCAGCCCTGACATGGAACTCGCATTGGATTGGTTGGGACAACGAATGGGTGGCGATATTGTTGATCCGCCGTGGTTGGTGGAGTGAGAGGTGTCGGATTACGCTACGCTAATCCGACACCCAACCCATTCATCGCGAAAAAGCCGCAACACATTACCTTTTATAAAACTAAATCCCCGCCTGCTGCGCCGCTTTCGCGACCGGCACATCAACCGGCAAATACTTCTGCAAAAACGCCTCCATGGCTTCAAAGGTTTGTTTGCGGTGAGGCAGGTAATCCAGGTGATGGCTGCCGCCTTCCAGTTCGATGTACTCATACACTTTATTGTATTTTTTCAAACGCTTTGCCATCAGGCGGCTTTGGTCAACCGGTACGATCGTATCGTCCGCGCCATGCAATAACAAAATCGGAATCTTCACCCGTTCCGCCAGACGCGCGGGCGAGGTTTCGCGCAATTGTTTGGTGTCCTTGCCCAGCTGTTCGCGCATCGCATTTCTGTTCACAAAATGACGCGCCGTGTTGCGCAATTTTACGATGTCTGAGATACCGGCGAAGCTGATCGCACACTGAAACAGATCCGGTGTCTTGGTCGCCCCCATCAAGGCCGCATAACCGCCGTAACTGCCGCCGGCAATGCATACGCGTTTGGGATCGGTAATCTTTTCATCCACCAAAAATTTCACTGCATCTTCCAGGTCATCCTGCATGGCGAGGCCCATACCCCCCACGGCCATCATCATAAAATCGTGGCCGTAACCGGAAGAGCCACGAAAATTGGGTTGAAACACTGCATAGCCGCGATTCACCATAAATGCCGAGAAACTGTCGTAACCTCTACCATCTTGTGACATCGGGCCGCCGTGGGGCAGGATAATCGTGGCGATGGGGGTGTCTTTAAACGTTTTGGGTAGTGACAAGTAGCCTTCCAATTCCAAACCATCACGCGCTTTGTAAGTCACCAGTTCTTTTTCCACTAGCACGCCGTTGCTTAATTCCGGATAAATATCGGCAACGAAGTCGAGCGTCTTTTTATCGCGGTTGCCAAACAGGTATTGGCCGGGTTGGGTATCGCCGACGGAAAACAGAATGTATTTGCGTGCGTCATCGCTAAAGCTGGCGATGTAATTGCCAAAATCGGGTAAAGCTTTGTCTATCCCTTTTTGGAAGGCTTGGAATTCCGGATTCCAGAAAATACTCTTGCCTCCGCCATCGTGATAATACAAACCCACCGCATCGCGATGGGCGGGTGAATAAATTAAATTGCCGGAGACATCGTAATCAGGGTTACTGAGGATCAACTCCATCGGATAACCTTCTTTCGATAAGTCGGCTTTGTACACGGCTTGCCTGCCTTCGTGATCCGCGAGCAAATACAAGGTGTTGCCATCTTTGCCAAACCCGAGCGGGCTAATACCAGGTTCTTCAAACACCACATAGGACCAGGCGACATTCCACTTGTTGGTCTGCGGGTCGAGCACGCGGATGCTGACCCTGCGTTCGCGGTCGTTATAACCTTCACCCAAACGGACGTTGCCCTGCTGATCCGCCATCCAGGAGCGCACCGATGCCATGTATTTTTTTACGCGGCGCAAACGGCCATTGTTAACGTTGGCTTTATAAACAGTTTGATGATTGGGAAGTTCGCGGTCCACGCTCAGGAGGATATGGTCGGGATCATCGGGCAGGATACTGATGACGTTGTCCTGGAACTGGCTGATCCACCCGTTAGCTTCATCATCGGGCCGCACCAGGGTAATCATCTTGGATGGCTTTTTCGCATCTATCGCCAGCAGGCGTGTTTCCGTAAAACGCAACTGCGTGCCACGGCGGCTGTCAAAACGCAGGCTCATCAACAAGCGATCATTGTTGGCCCAGCGCACCCAATTAAATTTAAATTGTTCGTTGTCGGTTTTGGTAGGATAGAAAACCTCACCAGTGCTCAGATTCAAGGTCATCAGCACCGTGTCTTTACCGATATTACGCAACGCAATCAGGTGCGTGCCATCCGGTGATAATTTCACGTTATGTATCGCTTCGTCGCGATAGAAAGCTTCCAGCGGCAGTGGCGCCTCGGGTGCAGCGTGAGTGAATTGCGAAGCGACGGTAAGTAGCAAACAGTTGATAATAAACATTGTGCGGGCATGTCGTTCGCGTACCCAGGTAAATGTGAACATGGATAGAGTCCTTGTGTCTTTATTGTGCTGATGAAATTTTTGTCAGTCCTGGTCGTGCGGTTAATCGGTGAGTCTTACCTCCTTGATATCATCCAGCTGAATTGGCATCACCAGATGCCCGCCTTGTTCAAAACGTTGAAATTGAATGCGCCCCTCTTCCACTGCGCGAATTTGCCCGCGATAATTTTTGCCATTGTGCAGACGAACACGCACGCTTTTACGCAAATGATTTTTCAAATTGTCCAGCGATAATAAATTCGGATCGACAACCGGTTCCGCTGCAACAGCCTCTTGCTCGGTTTCCTTTTGCGCAACGATTTGCGCTTGCTCTTCTTCTGTTAAACCCACTAGGTCCAGCGTAACCACCGGAGCATCGTTAACTTCCAGATTACCCTGCAAACGATAAATTAAAATATTCGCCGGTGTTTCAAAGAGATCACGCAAGGACAGGCTGGTGGCGGGAAATAAATACAAGCTGAAACGGTCAGGTGTCTGTACAAAATTTTCGTAAGCGGCGGTCACCTTGGGGCCGGCGGCAATACCCTGGCGATGCCAGTAATCCTGCCAGGCTGCCAGATGATGTGCGCGGTATTCAGTCGGTGTCATACCGGTTTCCGCCGCGCAGAATTTAATAACGTTCGTGGCGTAACCCAAATCTTCATATTCCACATCAAGGCTGTTTAATGCGGCACGGGTAAAGGTCGCTGCCATCACTTGCGCAGAGCGGGAGCTGGCACCGAGCTGGATATCGGCGGTAATCTCCAGACGCGCCAGTTCTTCGGTAAGGTTACGGACATAGAGGCGAAGTTTTTGCCCGTCGCCGATGATTTCGTAATCCAGATCGATATTCATCACCAGTTCTTCATAACCCATATCCATCAGATCATGACCACTAAATTTTTGTCGATTACCGCAGCCCAAGGCATCAAAGCCCTGAGCGGTGCTGAAGGTCTGGCTGCTACCGTAGACGCTGCCGCCGGTAAGAATCCGCAGCCCGCTCACCGACACACCCAGATGCTGCGGAAACTGCTGCTTTTTCGCATCTTCGGACAGGTAAAACAAACCCAGCGCGTTGCCGGTACGCAACTTGACTTGGTTGATCAACACCGCATCGTTAGCCCCGTGAGGCTGGAAACGTAAATGATTGATTTGCGCTTCGCCGGTGTGAGTCACATTGACATCGCGGTAACTGAAGTCACCCACCACCTGCGCGGCCTGGACCAGTTGGTCGTGGCTCTTTTTCATCTGGGATTCGTAGTAGAACTTGCCGCCGAAGAAAACGCCGGCGGCAATCAGGATGGCGAGGATCAGGAAGCGCTTCATACAGGAGTCCTTGTGTCGAAGCCGGAGGCGGCTTCATGGGCTCATCCAGCTGGCAGAATAATTCGCTTTTATACCGAAAAGCGGGGGTAAGTGCGAGGGGCTGGGTCTAAAAAGCGCGCCCGATGCTCAGCAAAACCGCACTCAACCGTAACATAACTGCCAAAGCCGTCGAATAACACCGGGTTATTGTCTATGGTGAGATGGGGTGACGTCGTGTGTTCCTGCTTGGTGGAGAATAGCATCATCAACCAACTGCTGAATCTGCTGCTCGGCACGCAACAACGACTGCGCCAAACGCTCACCACCAAATTCGTCGTTACCCGCATAAATAAAATGCAACTGATTGATGCCAATAAACGGCAACACGGTACGCAAATAAGGCTCAACCTGATTGAGTGACGCGTAAGGGCCATCGGGTTCGTAGCCGCTATCGCCGGTAGAAACCATGATGATCGTCGGCTTGTCAGTTAATAAAGGTTTGTAAGGCTGCTGATCAGCTGGTTCAAATAAAAATGTACGCCCTACCCGCACGACCTGATCGATCCAGGCTTTCAATACGGCAGGCACGCCAAAGTTATACATGGGCACGCCCATGACTACCATATCTGCAGTCATCAATTCTTCTACCAGGCTATCGCTTTCGTTGAGTTGGTGTTGCTGTTCTGGTGTGCGTTGATTTGCTGTGGTAAACGCAGCGCCAATCCAGTTCTCGTTGATAAAAGACGGTAGCTCTTTACCCAGGTCGCGGTAGATGATGGTGGCTGTTGGATCTTTCAGTTGCCAGAGCGCAATAAAATCCTGCGTCAATTTACGTGTGTGAGAACGGGAGTAACGGGGGCTGGCATCGATATGTAAAATTTTCATGCGAATGTCCTTTAATGAATAGGTGTAAAATCATTCTGCACCACGAATAACAATTCGGTAAGTACGCACATTTTTTTCACTCAGTATCCTTTTGGATACTGACAACACCTCGTCATTGAACATCGATCCAGGAATGCACTATGAGTAAACGAAAAAATAATCCGGAATATGGCTGCCCTGTTGAAGTAACCCTGGATGTCATCGGTGGCAAATGGAAAGGCATGGTGCTGTATTGCTTGTTGAACGGCACAGCGCGCTTTAATGAATTGCGTCGCCTGATTCCCAAGGCCACACAGCGGGTGTTGACAACGCAGTTGCGTGAACTGGAACAGGATGGTGTTATCACCCGCAAGGTTTATGCTGAGGTGCCGCCGCGCGTGGAGTACAGTTTGACGGAGTTTGGTTTAAGCCTTAAGCCGATCCTTGAATTGATGGGCGCATGGGGCGAAGAGTATCGCCAACTCGTCGAAGAGCTCGCGCGCCATCGAGCAGGTGACGCAACACCGGTAGATGAAAATTAAGTTTGAATTAAGCTCACCTCGATATCCTGATCTCGTCAACATTTATTCAATCAGGAGATATCGTATGACCAAGTTAACAGCAATACTGAGTGCAGCCCTTTTAGCGACTACCGCCGGTGTGGTGCAAGCGCGGGATATCGGGCCGGAGGAGATGGTCAAATTGCATAACGAAGGCACCATCCAATCGTTTGAAAAACTTAACGAAGCCGTGCATGCACAGCATCCTGGCGCCACTATTGAGGACGGTGAAGTGGAAGAAGAACGAGGCCGTTATGTATACGAACTGGAAGTGCATGATGCCCAAGGTGTAGAGTGGGATCTGGAGTTGGATGCCGCCACCGGCGAAATTTTGAAAAACCACAAAGACGATTAATTCGATGCTATGAATCTGTTCCGTCGCTCAATATTATTTGCGCTAATAACCGCTGTCGCCTTAACGGCGGCAGCGGATGATATTGGTCCCAATGAAGCATTGCGTTTGCGTCAGGCGGGCGAGATTCTGGCGTTGGAAAAATTGCTCGACATCGCGCTTTCGCTTCACCCCGGCGCGCGTTTGCTGGAAGCGGAGTTGGAAGAAGATGACGGACAGTATATCTACGAAGTCGAATTAATAACCCGTAGCGGTGTAGTGCGTGATATCGAGATAAACGCACGGGACGGGCGCATTTTAACCGACGAGGAAGACGATTAGATGCGGTTGCTGATCGTAGAAGATCACGTGTCCCTGGCCGATGAATTACTGGCGGATCTCGGGCGCGCCGGTTATGCCGTGGACTGGCTTGCCGACGGTCGCGATGCGTTGTATCAAGGCGCCAGCGAACCCTATGATTTGATTGTGTTGGATCTGGGTTTGCCGGGTAAACCGGGGTTAGAGGTCTTGCGCGAATGGCGCGCGGGCGGATTGGCCACACCGGTATTGATTTTGACGGCGCGGGATCATTGGGCCGAACGTATCGAGGGTTTAAAAGCCGGCGCCGATGATTACCTCACCAAGCCCTTTCATCCTGAAGAATTGCAATTGCGTATTCAATCGCTGCTGCGCCGCGCGCACGGTTTGGCGAATCAAACACATCTGGAAGCTGGTGGCTTGCAACTGGATGAAAGCAAACAATCCGTTATCCACAACGGTGAAGAAATAACCCTCACCGCCGCCGAATTCAGTTTGCTGCGTTATTTAATGTTGCATCCGCAACGGATCGTATCCAAGTTGCAATTGCTCGAGCATTTGTACGACGGCGAAACCGAGCGGGATTCCAATGTCATTGAAGTCCATGTGAATCACCTGCGCCGCAAGCTGGGTAAAACCGTTATCGAAACCCGTCGCAATCAGGGTTATTTATTTAACGGGTTGCAACCGGAAAACGCCGCTGGCCTGGCTTTATGAAATCCATTCAACAACGTCTCAGTGTCGGCCTGGCCAGTGTATTGATACTGGTAGGCCTGCTGTTGGCGCAAACCAGTCTGTGGCTATTTGATGCCGGATTACGTCGCAATCTGGGCAGTGAATTGCAACTCGATGCTGATAATTTACTCGCCGCACTGGTGCGTGATCCCAATGGGATGATGCCTGATGGCAGCGGCATAGTACTTGACCAAACCCGCCTTTCGCCCGTGTATGAACGGCCTTTTTCCGGGCGTTATTTCCGTATTGAATTTTCGCCGTCGGATAATCTTGCCGCCGCAGATTTGCGTTCGCGTTCAGCCTGGGATCACCCACTGCCGTTTCCCGCTCAAACCGGTTTACAAACGGATCTGGCCGACGGACCGCAAACCCAAAAATTATTGGTGTATCGCGCAGACTATCGTCGCTTTGGTCAGGACCTGGTCATCATCGTTGCGCGAGATTACACACCGGTGTTGCAAAGTTTTCAGCGATTACGCTGGATTGGTATAGGCACCGGCGGCATGGCGTTGATGATTATTCTGTTGTTGCAACGGTGGATTGTCCGGCGCGCTTTGCTGCCGTTGGAAACCGTGCGCCAGCAGGTAAAGCAATTGCAACAGGGGCAGCGTACCGAGTTGGATAATCAGGTACCGGAAGAGCTCGCGCCACTGGTGCAGCAGATTAACCGTTTGTTATTGCACACCGAAGAGACGCTCAAACGTTCGCGCAACGCGCTGGGCAATCTCGGTCACGCGTTGAAGACACCGCTGGCAGTATTGTTCAGCATCAATGCGCGCCATGAATTGCAGAGCCATCCAGATGTAGTAGACAGTATGCGCACGCAACTGGACAACATCCGCCAGCGCCTTGCTCGCGAACTGGGTCGCGCGCGCCTCGCCGGGGAAGCGCTGCCCGGTGCTCATTTTAATTGTGCCGAAGAATTGCCACTGTTATTTACTACATTGCAACAAATTCACGGGGGCGAGTTGCAATTGCTCTGGCAAACGACACCGGACAATTTGCGTTTACCTTGGGATCGCGAAGACCTGTTGGAATTACTCGGCAATCTCCTGGATAACGCATGCAAATGGGCCGGTACGCGGGTCCAGTTGGATATCGAGAAAACCGCGAACAACATAACCCTGACCGTGGATGACGATGGCCCCGGCATCGCCAGTGAATTGCGTGCTGATGCGTTGAGTCGCGGTACCCGTCTGGATGAACAGGTTGTTGGTCATGGACTGGGGTTGGGAATTGTGCGTGATATTGTCGATCATCTGGGTGGTCAACTGGCGCTGGCCGACAGTGCCTTGGGCGGCCTGCGGGTTGTAATCACTTTGCCCGCCCCCAAATAACGGCTTCCGCGCGGTGTCCTGCCGCACTGTTCCGTTCAACTATCCCGGCGATCACACTTATGCGTGGCATGCACAGTGACCCTTCTCCAGCGGCAGA
>CAMPIG010000147.1 GCA_946886255.1 uncultured Cellvibrio sp.
GACATTGAAAACACCCGCATTGCCGCCGAAATTGGCTACAACCGGGGCGATTGGGCGTTTTACCTCGATGCCTCTATGGCCCAGCCCGACACCCAGGGCAACGACGTCGACGACGTAACCGCCTTCGCCCCCGGCGCGCGCTACGACTACGGCCCCGGCTGGCTCTACATCGAATACCTGACCCAGGACGGCTTCGTCGACCGCGACGGGCAGGTCGGCGAAGGTGACTTCGACGCGCTCTACATCTCGCTCGATTTTTATTTCTAACCGCATCAGGAGGCAGTATGTCCGATCAGCCCACCCATGACGCCATCACCGACCCGGAGCGCAAGCCCTGGATCAAGATCAACCCGCCGGTCTTTATCGGCTCCGGCGGATTGTGTGTGTTCTTCGTCGCCTTCGCGGTTATCTGGCCGGACGCTGCCGGCACGCTGTTCGGCGCTATCCAGAGCTGGGTCATCCATACCGCTGGCTGGTTTTATATCCTCGCAGTCGCACTGTTTTTGTTGTTCGTGGTGATCCTTGCCACGTCGCGTTACGGTCTGATCAAACTCGGACCGGACCACAGCGAACCGGACTACAGCTACGTCTCCTGGTTCGCCATGCTGTTCTCAGCCGGCATGGGTATCGGGTTGATGTTCTTCGGCGTGGCCGAGCCTGTAATGCATACCATGAGCCCGCCAGTGGCCGAAGCAGGCAGCGTCGAAGCCGCCCGTGAAGCCATGCGCATCACCTTTTTCCACTGGGGCGTGCACGCTTGGGCGATTTATGCGGTGGTCGCGTTATCACTGGCTTACTTTGCCTTTCGCCACAATCTGCCGCTCACCATTCGTTCGGCGTTTTACCCGTTGATCGGTGAAAAAATTTACGGGCCTATCGGTCACGCGGTGGATATTTTTGCGGTGCTGGGTACGCTGTTCGGTGTAGCAACGTCGTTAGGTTTCGGTGTAATGCAGGTGAACGCCGGGCTCAATTATTTATTCGATTTACCCATCTCCATCGGCTGGCAAATTTTATTGATCGCGGTGATTACCGGCTTCGCCACCATCTCCGTGGTGATGGGCCTGGACGGCGGCATTCGTCGTATCTCCGAGCTGAATTTAATTCTCGCGGTGGTGCTGTTGGTGTTCGTGCTCTTCGCTGGCCCCACGGTGTATTTGCTGCAAACCTACGTGCAAAATATCGGCGCGTATATCTCCGGCCTGGTGGCCACCACGTTTAATCTTTACGCCTACGAACCCAGGGGGTGGATCGGCGGGTGGACGCTGTTTTATTGGGGCTGGTGGATTGCCTGGTCGCCCTTTGTGGGGATGTTTATCGCGCGGGTTTCGCGCGGGCGCACCATCCGCGAATTTGTGATTGGCGTGCTACTGGTACCGGTAGGCTTTACCTTTATGTGGATGACTTTCTTCGGCAACAACGCGCTGCACATGATCATCGAGCAGAACATCATGCAAATGGCCGACGCGGTCGCGGCAGACACCTCGGTCGCGCTGTTTCAGTTCCTTGAATATTTACCCCTGTCCACCATTTCATCCTTGATCGCTACGGTACTGGTAATTACTTTCTTCGTCACCTCATCCGATTCCGGCTCGCTGGTGATCGACATGCTCACCTCTGGCGGCACCAATGAAGATACACCGGTATGGCAACGCATCTTCTGGTCCGTCTCCGAAGGTTGCATCGCTGCCGCACTGCTGCTGGCAGGTGGGCTCGCCGCCCTGCAAACCGCCACCATCGCCAGCGCCTTACCCTTTGCCATTGTGATGCTGCTGATGTGTTGGGGCCTGGCTCGCGCTTTACGCTTGGAAGTTGTCAAGCGCGACCGACTGCAAGGTGCCATGCTCGCCCCCCGCGTCGCCATCCGCCCGGTCAGTTGGGAGATGCGTTTGGCGCGCATCATTCACCATCCGAGTTACGAAGAAGTGATGCAATTTTTCAACAGCATGGTAGAGCCCGCATTGAAGCGCGTGGAAAACGAATTCACTAAACGCGGCCTGGAGGCAACCGTCAGCCGCGACGACAATGATCGAGTCTGGATCGAAGTTAATCACGGTGACGAAGTGGATTTTTTTTACTCCGTTCATGCGCGACCTTACATACCACCGTCCTTCGTCATGCGCGACACCAGTGCCAAACGCGGCAAAGCGCTCAAATATTTTCGTGCAGAAGTGTATTTAAAAGAAGGCGGCCAGGATTACGACATCATGGGCTGGAGCGAAGACCAGGTGATTGCAGATGTGATTGATCAGTATGAAAAGCACCTGCATTTTTTGCACGGATTACGTTGATGGGAAAAAAGTGGTGCCGAGGTCATCTTCCCAAATGATTGCAAAAAAAAAGGCGAGATCCGAAGATCTCGCCTTTTAATTTTCACATCAGCGCCTTGGTGCGCAGATAAGCTACCTTAATGTTTAGATAGCTTGAATATTTTCAGCTTGTGGGCCTTTCTGGCCTTGGGTCACGGTGAAGCTAACGCTCTGACCTTCAACAAGGGTTTTGAAACCTGAACCGGAAATAGCGCTGAAATGAGCAAAAACATCTGCACCAGATTCTTGTTGAATAAAACCGAAACCTTTAGCTTCGTTGAACCATTTTACAGTGCCAGTAGTAGATTTAGACATAGTGTTACCTATTAAACAAAAGTAGATTTACCCGAAAGGGTGTTGGGCAGGAAGTCAGGAAATTACTTATGAAGACAGGACGAAATACTCTAATACTGGAACTTTCGAAGTGAGGGCATAAATACTAAACGTACTTTCAAGCTGGGTTCGAGTTTACGCGCATCTATCGCGATGTCAACAACTGCTTTTCTGCAATCGCAAAGTTAGTCAGCATCATTTAGCGTCAGGTTGTATGCAACAGGGCCGGTGGTGCAACGGTTTGGTCTCTTTTAAGACCAAACCGTTGGTCTGGTTTATTAATGAATTTCAGATAACAATGTTTTATTCACCACCAGCTTTCTCACGCCGTGCGCGTGGTCTTCTTCAAAAACATTATGCTCGCACCATTCACCCAGCGAATTGATGTCCAGCTTTGCACAAGAGGGACGCACACTCCAGGAGACTTGCAGCGGAGAGCACACTTGCTCGGAATAGGCTGGCCCGGTGGTGGAGCCGAGAAACTCGATTGGCTTACCGGTTTTTTTGGGCAATGAATGAGCCTGCGGATGATTATTAATTATGTCGCCTTCGTAAGAAAAATTATTGAAATTCAACGCTTGCGGATCATTGACCAGTGTGAAAACTTGCGACTCTACCCGCAGGTCCGGGTTCGAGCAATTTTCCGATAAACATGCTCCCAGGCCTTTTCCTGGCTTTATATCGCAGGAAGAATATACCCAATGCACTTCAATAGTGTCACCGGGTTTCAATCCATGGCAAATGTCACCTTTCACGGACGTTAACTCGGTGGGGCTTAACTTCTTGCTGATGTTGCATTGATAGCCGGTATTGATGCCATCACCCGCGAGGATAGAGAAATCTTTCGATTTATGTTCCGCATTGTTATGAAAATGAATGTTGCACAGGTTCATATCCTTGTAGCTGGGAGCCAAAGAAAATACCTGCTGATTTTCGCCTTTTCTGTTGTCAATATCACGCGGCGTTTGCGGACCGAATCCAGTGCAGACGGGACCGGATTCAGTAACCAAAGGATGATGAGCATCTTCATTTGCCAATATTTGAGGCGAAATAAGGGGCACTGATCCGATGGCCAGACAAAAAGCTACATATTTCAATTTCATGTGATTTTCCTCTTAATGAACTTTTGGTTTTTTAATAGCGCAGTGTGTTGAGGAAAACAGTTTCTTATAGATGGTATAACGCAAATGACACTCAGGAGCCGACAGCGCTCAAGTGTGGGGGCAAAATATCATAATTTCAAAGATATGAGTATTTTGATATCACTAAAGGGGGGGGTGACTCTTTTTGATTAACCTTAGGGTCTTTTATTGGCGTGCGGTTTTCGCGGTGTCTTTTTTGCTCCATCGCCAATAGCACCTGACGCCGCTAATCCCAATAGTCGGCGAAACTTTGGGCATTCCATATGACTCGGTGCAGAACAGACGGCCGCATGGCGAAGGCCGTCGCGCATCGCTGTCAGTTTTCCAATCGTCCTATCCAATTCATCGGCTTTGCTTACCAAGAGTTCCCGATCAATATCCGGGCTTCCTTTTGCGCCTAACATGCGCGCGATTTCATCCAATGAAAAACCGGCGGCACGACCCAGCGCAATCAGTGCCAGCCGTTCCAATACATTGGTGTTGAAAAGCCTCCGTAAGCCTTGCCTGCCAACCGAACTGATCAGCCCTTTTTCCTCATAAAAACGCAAGGTCGAGGCCGGCACACCGGAGCGTTTAGCGACTTCTGCAATATCCACAATGAACCCCTTGACCTCAAGTCGACTTGAAGTCGTACGATAACAACGAGTCCAAATTCAGACAAGAACAGGAGAGCATCATGAACAATTATTTCGTCATCCTTATCCTCGGGATTGGCGCTACGGCGGTAATGGATGTGTGGGGAATAGTCCGCAAAGCGTTGCTCGGCATGGCGCCTCCAAACTACGCGTTGATCGGCCGTTGGATCGCCCATATGACTCGCGGACGTTTTCACCATGACTCTATCGCGGCGTCTGCGGCAGTACGCGGCGAACTCATTATTGGATGGATCGCGCACTATTTGATAGGCATCGCCTTCGCCGTCCCGCTTATCGGTATTTGGGGCAGTGCCTGGATTCAACAACCAACACTTGGTCCGGCACTTATGGTGGGTGTTGTGACAGTCGCTGCACCCTTCTTATTGATGCAGCCAGGTATGGGTGCCGGTATTGCGGCTTCCAGAACACCCCGCCCCGGGGCTGCACGACTTCAAAGCCTTATTACGCACGCGGTATTTGGTTTCGGCCTTTATATAACAGGGCAGGTGATCCACTTTGTTGGCTGAAGATGAAATACAACGAACACAATTTTTAAATGGTGAGTTAACTCATAGGAGAACAATATGCGTATTCCCGTTCGCTTCGCGCCCATTCTTTTCAGTGCATTACTTTCTGCCATCATGGTCTGCATCGTATCGGCATTCGTGCTTATAATTTCCCAAGGGTTGCATGCGGGTTTTGTAGCGCAATGGCTCAAAAGTTGCGTGACCACATGGCCCGTAGCTTTCCCGACAGTTGCTGTTGTGGCTCCCTGGGTACGACGGATGGTTGGCAGGATGACTATTTAATTCAACGGCAGCGTAGGCAGTATATTTTGCGGGGAAGAGCGCTCTTGCGGAGGCGCTTTCTCTCACTTTATATGATTGAAACTAAATCAGTTGAAAACAGAAGTCCTTTTAAATCATGTTGTTGTAATAGAGATTTGAACCGTTCAGTGCAATAAAGATTGATAAAACCGGTATATTCCGATTGGAACACCAGAAGGTCCTTAACTGCTTGCTCTTTAAAGGCCAGCTTTTTCAAGTTGACATATTCACCTTCATCTACAAATCGATCGCTCTGCGATAAATCAACAGCCTCCGGTCCGGTTTTCATCGTCAGGTGGCATAACCAATAAGGAACACCTTCGCATGAAACAGGAAGTAACTCGCCATATTCTGCTAATTCATCTTTTAATGCAGCGTAGGCCTTCTGATTCAATATCAAATTGTTCGAGGTAAACCAAAGCGTAATATCCGGTGGTGTAATGGCATTTCTCTTGTCGCCGTCGTCTTGAAATGTTATTTCCATGGGTTGCCAGAAATCTTTCCACTCCGGCTCATCCAGTAAAAAGTAATCACCAATCCTGGCCTCAACCTCATCAGGTGACAGGTAGGCATTAAGATAACGACTTCGATCAGCGCGTAATTTATAAACCATGTTTATACCTTTATGCCGGAATACCACGGCCTTTTTTGAGCATTACAAACTCGGGAAAATCACCAGTCTGTAACATTCTGGCAACTAGCTGCAAATTGGTTCTCATTAATCCCTCCCGACGAAGCGGGGAAAGCCGTCCATTGATCCAATAGTAGTAGTTGTATCTATGAATGCGGCTATGGGGCGGAGCACTGGGAAATTTAGGGTGAGGTGTCGCTGCTGTGTTCTCCGGTAACCAACATCCATTATCCGGGTCATCGATACGAATTTTGAGCTTCGCCAAAACAACTCTCAGTTCTGCTGAAAGAGAATGCCTGCCTGCGACAATCGCATGAGCATGGCAACGAGATGGACGCGGACCCAGTTTTTCTTCCAGGTGGCGGGCAAGCCGAGCAGAGTTGTGTTCTTCGGCTCTAAGTGACTGGCTCGTCATAGAGCTGGCTGAGCTGCGATACCTCTCGATACCTTCCTGAATTTGGGCGGTAACAATAACCTTATTGATATCGGATTGCGTTAGTGAGGTTTCTTTGCTCGCGACGTTATTAATAACTCTGTCGAGCATGTTCATTTCATGATAAAAGGTAATTTTGTCTGGTATCGACATTTCTCAACATCCATATAAGTTGTTAGGAAATAACGTCAAAAGCTGATCATTAAAAAATCGCTTTAGGAGAGACAATATTAATCACTGAATGGCGTGAGCAGATAGGCCGCTGTCACACCAAGAGCGATAGCTAGCCGCTCGATATTATAAATTGTGACGTTCTTCTCGCCCCGTTCCAGCATGCCGATATAAGTACGATGTACCCCGGCATACTCCGCAAGCTCTTCTTGGGAGAGCCCAAGCTCAAGCCGTTTGCGGCGAACATTGGCTGCAAAAACGTTAACAAGTTGGCATTGATTAGGTTGTGTAGGCATTTGCCAACTTTGCTAAGTTGCATACTATAGTTCTACATACTATGATTAGCAACCAATAAATGCGGATAGAATAAATGTGATCCAATGATGGGTGTGTTTATTCATTGGTGGTGGGGGGGGAGGGGTATGTTAGGTATGGACTGCGTGCGAAAAGATATTGATGAAGAGCCCTCCTTGAAGCAAGAGTTTCTGAATCTCTGCGATGAGTTTTCAGAGTTTAATGATTATTGTGCCTTCTTTTGTGAGTCGGTCAGTCTTCACACCAATCAATGCGAAATGGCCGATAAGATCTATGCGCAGGGATTGAAGCGCTTTTCCAGATCGGTCAGGGATAGGGCGCAGTTTTTTGATGAGTGGTTGCAGAGAATTAACGAAAAAATATAATTGGCTGAATTAGATACTGCTTGAGAAAAACAGCTGCCGATCAAAAACGAAACTTGGCTTTAGCCAATTTTTCTAAACTAATGAGATTGCTTTGGTGACCGCCTCGCGGGTGAATTAATTCATTATCATTCAGTCTTAATCAGCATGAAATATGTTCTGATAATATTGATTGTGCTTCTCGGTGCGGCCGCTCTGTACTTCAAAGACCAGATCCTGCTGTCGCCGCACGATTCCTATTACTCCGCATTGCTACGCGAAAATCTCAAGGCTACCGCCGAGCGTTGGAGGATGGAAGCGGAAGAATCCTTAGCCGCCCCATTACGAATTTCCTTACCCTACAGCGAACGCCGCCTGCTTGAAGCTGATTATCTACAACCCATCACCTTTGCGTTTGATCTTAAAATGGATGAGCTGGTCCAGGTCAATATTTTTCCATCAATCAATACGCGCGCGGAAGTTTTCGTGGATGTGTTTTATGTAAAGGACGCAGCAACCGAACCAAAGCGTATTGCCAGCATGGCGGTGAAGGAGCAACAACTCAAGATAGGGGCTGAACATACTGGCCAGTACCTGGTGCGCATACAACCATCCCACGCTGCACAGGGATTAATGGATATCACCATAACCTCACCACTACGGTATGGCTTTCCTGTTGATACCGAGAGCGAAAATGCCGTGCAGAGTTTTTTTGGTGGTGATCGCGATGGTGGAGCGAGACGGCATGAAGGTATCGATATTTTTGCACCGCGTGGTACGCCGGTCATTGCGGCCGAGGCAGGTCGCGTTGCCCGCGTGGGGGAGACGCCACGTGGCGGAAAACATGTGTGGGTCCGTGGCGACAACCGCTCTTTTTATTATGCGCATCTCGACTCAATCGCGGTGTCCCCCGGTGATCGTGTCAGGCGAGGAGACGTTCTCGGCACCGTCGGTAATACCGGCAATGCAGTCACTACCAGCCCGCATTTGCATTTTGGGATATACAAATTTGTGCGGGGCGCGGTTGATCCGTTGCCGCTGGTTGGTCGGAAAAAATCGGTCAACACTTACGCTCCGCCCCTCGTTGAACTGGCGCCGCGTTGGTTGTCGATTAATACAAAGGAAGTAAATTTGCGCAGCGGCCCTTCACTGAAAACCAGCATCGTTGCTTCTTTACTGCGTGCGGAATTAGTACAAGTGGATTCAGTCGCCGGGGATTGGTTACGGGTTACAACAGGCAAGGGCACAAAAGGATATATTGCGCGGCGTTTGACGGAGACACCGTCCGAATCAATGTTAACACTCACTGAAAATTACGTGGCTTTTTCTTTGCCCGATGACACCGCGCCCGTTGTAGGTAATTTTTCTGCGGGCGATAAATTACCAACCTTAGGTCAGTTTGGCAGTTTTGCGTGGGTCCAAATGCCGGGCGGAGTTTACGCTTGGGCTAAAGTGGCGAAGCAGGGAACCCCAACGATGTTGCGCCCATTTTGATACTGGGCATCAACATTCTCTAATTTGCTCCGTGATGAAGTGCAATGTCACGAGTCAGACTATTCATTCCAGGATCTCGCCAAAAAACGTCCTTTACCGCCCGACAGGACATGCATGGCCAGTTGCGTATTACGGGCTTGCGCCTCAGTTGATTTCAATCGATCCATGTAACGTAGTATTTCCTTTTGAAGGCTCGGGATGAGTTCATCCCAGCCCTTTTTGGCAAGTTGATTTTGTTCTAACGCCTCGCTGAACCAAATGGGCATCGGATGAGCGGGCCCCGGTTTATAATTTGCGTCAAATTGCAGTTTTACTTGCACCAGGCTACCGACCTGTGTGTTGGAGGCTTTGAGCACTTCACGACTCAAATACAAATAAAAACTCCCGTCGCCAGCAGGCATCATATTGATACGCCACGGCGGCTCAGGCTTGCTGTTTACCTGCACTACAACTGGAAGGGGCTTGCGCCAGTTTTTCTTTAGTTGCGCAGCCAGTTCCGCGCTGACAGGTACATAAGGATTTATTCCGCGTTTTTTGATTGTTGCGGTAAAAGAAATGTTCGCCATGGCGCAACCCGTGAGATCACAAATATCCGGTTTCAATAGGTTCAGTCTCTCATGTAGCGGATGCTTGTGCTTGAAATGATTCACAAACGCAGACTTCAATACCGCCCCCCAGAAACCTCCCGGTATGCGCACTGGGATGCTTGGCGGCGATCTCCACTGCCTCGTTGATGTCCTGAGCCTCAACGAAAAAGAAAGCGCCAATGCGCTCGCTGCTGGAGCTGCTGGAAAGGAAAGGCCCATTTGCAATTATCGGCTGACTATGTGCGTTATCCGGGGTGTCTGTGGGGCGGATGCTCCTCCAGGCTTGCGGATCTGATAGGCCGCCCAACTCCGCCAATTTACCGGTTTTTTCCCAAGCCTCGTAATGGGGCTGGCAAGCAGCGGAGAGCGCCTCCATCTCGCTGGTTGAGAGAGCATTAGCGATCTTCGGATCGTAATAACATAAACAGATGAATTTCATTAGTTCTCCTCAGTCTTTATTGCGCGTCCACCACAAGTTTATATCAAATGTGTGTCACCAAAGGTGGCGTAGGATTTAGACGGGCTCTGATGTAGCTTTCACATGTCAGCGACTTTTTAGTCACATTAGTGTTGTTAACCTCCCAGCGTTTCATCAAATAAATACGGTCGATTCTTGGAGGAAGAGCAGTATGAGCAGGCAAATGAGCAAAATAAGCAGGGTTTTGAGACAGATATCATGGTTGACTCTGTCGGCGCTCCTGATTGGCTTTCCACTTTTTAGCTTTCCACTTTCTACCCATGCAGCAGAGGCGCCCGGTGCGCTGACTGTCATTGTCAAAGATCAGAATACTGACCGGCCACTCTCAACCGTGCAG
>CAMPIG010000148.1 GCA_946886255.1 uncultured Cellvibrio sp.
AAGGCGCGCATTGGCCGGACACACGCATCCTGCAATTGAATGATTTACCTGTCACCACCGCGTCCACGACAGATTCGTTATTCAAGATGCTGATGGCCGGACGGTTTGATTATTTTCCACGCGGTATTTCCGAAGCCTGGTTTGAGCTGGCGCAACGGCCGGAGAATAAGGATGTGGTGGTGGAAAAGAATCTGATGATCGTATATCCAACGGCTATTTATTATTTCGTCCCCAAGTCGAATGAAGCACTGGCAAAACGAATTGAGCGCGGTTTGGAACAATTAATTGATACGGGCGAGTTCGACAGGTTTTTCTATTCGCACGCGCGTACCAAAGCCGGCCTGGAGCAACTGGAAAAGTTTCCACGGCGCATTATTACTCTGGAAAATCCCGACTTGCCTGAGGCAACACCGTTGAATAACCCGCGTTATTGGTTAACCTTATCCGGATCATGATGATGGGGGTTTGGGGTGGAGTCTGTCTGCGACTGGCAAGTGTTCGTGCTGGCGCATCCACCACAACCGCTATCGCAACCGGTGGATTTTTTTTTGCCGACCGGTAACCAGCGGCGCACCAGAAAAACCAGCGCACCGATAACGCAGAGCCCGACAATAATTTCCTGCCACATACGCTACCTCCGTCAGTGACATCAATACCAGAGCATGGCGATTTGATAGGTTGCCCACGCAGCAAAATAGGCCAGCGCGAACAAATAAACGGTAAAAAAAGTTGTCGCCGCGCGCGAATTGGTTTCGCGACGCACCACGGCGATGGTGGCAATACACTGTGGCGCATAGACAAACCAGGCCAGATACGCGAGTGCAACCGGTAGCCCCCAACTGTTGCCGATGGCGTAGCCCAGAGCTGCATCCGCAGACTCACCACCCACCGCATACACCGTTGCCAGAGCGCTGACCGCGACCTCGCGCGCTGCCATGGCGGGAATCAGGGCGATACACATCTCCCAGGTGAAACCCAGAGGGGCAAATAGCGGCTGCATCCAGATGCCCAGACGACCGGCAAAGCTGTACTCAATGGCGGCGTGGGTCGCACCCTCCGGTGCGGCTGGATAGCTGGCGAGGAACCACAAGAGAATCGATAGCGCCAGAATGATAGTGCCCACGCGGCGCAGGAAGATCCAGGTGCGTTCACGTAATCCGATTAACACATGATAAGCCATGGGCCAGCGATAGCTGGGCAGTTCCAGCAACAGAGGATATTCCTCCCGCGTCTGGCGGCGGCGCATGATCCAGGCGACCAAAGAGGCGCTGACGATCCCGGCCATATACAGGGCAAAGAGGGTCAAGCCCTGCACATTAAAGATCCCCCACACGGTCTGCTCCGGGATAAACGCCGCAATAATCAGCGCGTAAACCGGTAATCGGGCAGAGCAGGTCATCAGCGGCGCTACCATGATGGCGATCATCCGCTCCAGTGGGTCCTGGATCGTGCGGGTAGCCATGATGCCCGGCACCGCACAGGCAAAGCTGGACAATAAAGGAATAAACGAGCGACCGGACAAACCGATACCGCGCATGGGGCGATCCAGCAAAAACGCAGCGCGGGTGAGATAACCGGAGTCTTCGAGGATGAGGATAAAGAAGAACAGGATAACGATCTGCGGCAAGAAAATAATGACGCCGCCCATGCCCGCGATCAGGCCGTTAACAATAAAGTCTTGCAGCACGCCTTCGGGTAGTGTCGCTGCGGCGCCGTCGGCAAGAAAGGTGGTGCCTGCATCAATCAAATCCATCACCGGCCCCGCCCAGGCGAAGACCGCTTGAAAGATCACCAGCAGGATACTGAACAGGATAATCAGCCCCAGGATCGGATGCATAACAAACGCATCGAGCCGGTCCTGCCAGCGTGGCGCCGTGTCCGGCTGCACAACAAACTGCGACATCAGCGCTTCAATATGGTGGTAAGAGGCTTCTACCGATTGGTGTTCACGAGGCGTGCGAACCACATCGGACTGGGTTTGATCGACGGCAAAGTCGGCCAAGGCCTTGCGCAACGCATCGGCGCCATGGTTGTGAACCGCGACCGTTTCGACGACGGGAATTCCGAGGGCGTGCGATAAACCCGCCACATCGATAGTAATGCCGCGTTTGCGCGCCGCATCGACCTGGTTCAGTGCCAGGATCAATGGACGGTTCAGCTCTTTAAGCTCAAGTACCAGACGCAACCCCAGGCGCAAGTTAGTGGCGTCCACTACAGCAATCAACGCATCTGGTAACGTCTCACCTGACATCTTCCCAAGGATGACATCGCGGGCTACCTGTTCATCCGGTGACGTAACGAACAGGCTGTAAGTGCCTGGCAAATCCAGCAGTTCAGCGGAGCGCTGAAAACCAGCGAGTTGACCGACGCGGCGCTCAACTGTCACGCCGGGATAATTCGCCACCTTGGCGCGGGCGCCGGTCAAGCGATTGAAGAGAGAGGTTTTACCACAATTGGGATTGCCCACCAGGGCGAAACGAAGACTTGTCGACATTAACGGGATTCCGCGCTATTGATCAATTCCACACTGACTTTAGCGGCCTCAGCGCGACGAAGGGCAAACTTGGTACCGTTGACCTGAACAGCCAAGGGGTCACTACCCAACAAACCGAACCCGATAACCTTGAGCTTGGCCCCCGGCAGAAAACCCAGCTCCTTGAGTCGCAGGGATACGCCGTTGTCTTGCTGGCCGAATAAGGGCTGGGCCAACAGCTCCACCACGCGTACCTCCGCGCCCTTGGCGCATTGGTCAAGACGTAAGGCGGGCGACTCGGTGAGCGAGGCAGCAGGGTTGAGGGCAGTGTTCATAAGAGTGGGAATCTATATGCAAATGAGAGTAATTACTAAAAAGAATACTCGATTTGTGCGGGGGTAGCAATTTGATGCTGTCCGTCTGCGGTGACGATATCGGTAAAGTTGGGTATGGAGAGGTTGAATGGTTTACGGATGATCACTGAACCCGTGGCACAGCATAGAGTCCTAGCGAAAGGTTATCTCCTGTGCCGGATTGCAAGAAGGCGCAAGTTTTTTCTCCTTTGCTAGTGACTCTGACCGAATTCTTCCCTAATCTCGGCAAAGGGCATCTCATCCAATCGCGCAAGGATTTTCTGTATGGCTAATGAGCAAAACAAATCGATCACCACCACGGTAGTTCTGGTGTTGGTTGCGGCTGTTGTGGTTGCGGCAATTGTGTTCTTTTATTGGCGTCCGGCAAAAGAAGAAGACAAAAATGTCTCGCTTCCCCCTCCGTCTGTACAGCCTGAGTCGGAACAAACCCCTGAGCCAGAGCCGGCCCGACCCGTTTATGAAGCACCCGAGCCAGAACCTCAGGAAGAGCCCCTGCCTGAATTAAGTAACAGCGATCAAAGTGTATTGGATGCCTTTGGCAAGCTCGCGGCCGATGCGCCGACCATGATTGTGCCGGAAGAGGTCATACGCAAATTTGTTCGAGCGGTGAATGCTGTTGAAGAAGGGAAGGTGGTTCATGAATACCGTCCATTGGTCTCGCCGGCGCCACCGTTTCAGGTGGAACGCGATGGCACGGTGGAGGAGCAGCAGGTGCAACAATACATCTTGTCGGAAGAGAACTATCGTCGTTATGACAAATATGTAGCGACATTTGCAGCCATAGACACTGACGCGTTGGCTGCCTTGTACAAACGTTTCTATCCGTTGCTGGAAGAAGCCTATCGTGAGATGGGGCTGAAAAAAGGCAACTTTCACACGGTAATGCTAGGTGCCATCGACAATTTATTGGCCGCACCGGTAGTGGAAGAAGAGATCCTGTTGGTGCGTCCCAAAGTGTTTTATCAGTACGCAGATCCCGCGCTGGAGAAACTCCCGGCTTCGCACAAACTGTTGCTGAGAATGGGGCCAGACAACACCCGTCGCTTACAAGAAAGCTTGGGGAACTTGCGCGTCAAATTAGCTGAATAAATGCTCATGCCAGCAGGGTGCTTTGGTTGGCGCCTTGCTGGTACAGCGCTGTCATTCCGATAAAAACTTTTCATATATTTTCTTTTCTTTATCCCCTCTTTAACAAAATTTACCTTCATCCCACTGATTTTTAAGACAAAAGCGGTTTTTAACGGCTGAAAGCATGGCTTTATGTCGCTATTGACAACGTTGTCCCTCGGGTTTAATGTCGACCGACAACGTTGTCCAGTGCGCATCCTTAATTGCTGGCGGGTTGTCACGACTAATGGCTATATCAAAAGAATCAGAGGGGATAATCATGGCTATCAAATTAAGAGATGCAATAAAAGCGGTAAATAGGTCCGCCGCAATATACGGTACGGCAGCCACCTTGGCGTTGACCGGTGTTGCGGCCAGTGCGCAGGAAGTGGTTGATGAAATAGTGGTGACGGGGATTCGGGGAGCATTGAAGCAGGGCCTGGATACCAAGCGCGCTGCCGATGCAGTAGTAGACTCAATTGCTTCCGAGGATATCGGTAAATTTCCAGATAAAAACATTGCTGAATCCTTGCAGCGCATTCCCGGCATTCAAGTTCAAAAAGGGTTAACAGGTGAAGGTCAGAATGTCAGTATCCGTGGTGTAGACCCTCAATTAACGCTGACGCAATTGAATGGTCAATCGGTTGCCAGTACAGAGTGGTTCGTATTGTCTGCCGCGCAGCGTGGTTTTAATTTCGACATGATGCCATCTGAGATGGTTGCCGGGTTGGACGTATACAAGTCTTCAATGGCCAAACTGGATGAGGGTGGTATTGGTGGTACGGTAATCATGAAAACTCGCCGTCCGCTGGATATGGATTCTTTGAGTTTATTCGGATCGATCGAATATCGCGAAGCTGATTTGTCAAACGAAGATGGCATGGCTTTTAGCGGCATGGCAAGTTGGAAAAACGATAGCGAGACCTTTGGCGCTTTGGTGGCTTACGCTTCCTCTGATGAAGTCGGAGCGCGCACCACTGGTGAGAACTATTGGGGATGGGGAGCGGGTAATGCATTTTTCGATCAAAGTCGCGAGCGTGAAGCGCTTGATTTAACGTTGCAATTTGCCCCGATTGATGGCCTCAATCTGGTCCTGCATGGCTTTACATCTGAATTGGTTGCAGATAACACCAACCATAATATGTTGGTTATTCCCTCTGACGGTGCTCGCGGCACCATCACACCAACGCCCGGCGTGCGTAACAGTGCAAATGGCGCTCCTCTTGCCGGAACCATCACCGGTAACGGAACAAGTCCTTTCCTTGTGGCTTTGGATTCAAACTCTCGTGAAGCCGAAATGACGACTGACGTCATCGACTTTGATGTCACCTATGAAGGTGATGGATATACACTGCATGGTCAGTTGGGTAAGACAGAATCAGAAGGTGGCACACAGCTTGAGTATGGTGATACGTGGGGTGCGCCAAGTGTCTCAAGCGGCACAATTGATTTTGATTTTTCCGGTAATCAAGTAGGTTATCAAGTTGATAATCTGGATATGACTAACGGTACATTGTTTGAATCAGGTGATCCGCGTATCGGCAGAACACCACGTACTCAGGAAGAAACCTACGCTCAATTCGATTTTAAAAAAGAATTAGAGCTAGGAATTCTCAGCTCCGTAGAAGCTGGTGTGAAGGTGCGTGATTCAGAGTTTGCTAAAGAGCAATATTCTTCCACGCTCACGCCGGGTTTTAATGCAGATATCACTATCGATACCTATAACGCAGGTTTAACTCCCTCATTAAATCCTGAAGGTGGAAGCTCTTTAAGCGTAAGTCGCTTTGTTATCCCCGATATGCGCGCTTATTCAAAACTTATGCTGGAAAATGCCACTTTTCAGGAAGCAAGAGCTGGCTATGGCAAAGTAAGCGAAGAGATAACAGCTTTATACACTCAAGCTAATTTTGCGGGGGATAACTACAGCGGTAATATCGGCGTGCGTTATGTGGACACCGATGCATCTAATGAGGGCTATGATCCGTCATTGACCACTATCGAAAAAGGAAGTTACAACTATGACAAATGGTTGCCTAGCTTCAACTTAAAAGTAGATTTGACGGATGACGTAGTTTTACGTGCTTCGGCGGCTAAAGTTATGGCTCGTGCATCCTATGCCGATCTTGATCCGTCCTATGGTGCACCTAACCCCACCTTGATGACTGCAACGCAAGGCAACATTGAGCTCGATCCTTTTCTTGCCAATCAGTATGACCTTGGTGTCGAGTGGTATTTTGCGGAAGCATCTATCGTATCAGCAACCATATTCAGGAAAGATATAGACTCTTTCATTATCAATGAACCAGTTGTCAAGTATGTACCTGATGCTGACAATCCAGGTGACTGGACAGTAAGTACGCCCACCAATGGTAAGGGTGGCTCTCTTGATGGTATTGAGTTGCAATACCAGCAGGACTTTGGTAACGGCTTCGGTGCATTAGTGAATTACACCTATGCAACGGGTGATGGTACTGATGCGGCTGGCGAGACGGTCGATCTTCCTGGTTTATCAGAGAACTCCTATAACCTGACGGGCTATTATGAGAATGATATATTCTCTGTGCGTATGGCATACACGTGGCGTGATCAGTACCTTGCTCGTGGACTAAGTATTGGAAACCGCAGTTATGTTGATGATACCGCTCAGCTCGATGCAGCATTTGTATATCATGCTACGGATTATCTGGACATAACTTTAGAGGGTGTGAATCTTACTAATGAGGTCGTATATGAATATCAACCTAATGGTGATATTTCTGTGCACTCAGAGGCAGGTGCACGCTACTTTCTTGGAGCTAAATTTCGCTTTTAATCGCGAAAGTAGCTTCCTAAGTTAATGAAGAAGGAAGGTAGCGAAAGTTACCTTCCTTTTTTTTTGTTTTTTGTTTTTTGTTTGGCTATGTTAAAGAGGTGTATAAGTTTCTAATTATGGAAAGAATCGACGAGAAAGATAATTTTGTAATTAACAAAGATTTCGATTTATCTATTCACCATGTCGGCCAAGAAAAAAGAATAGTGGCAGTTATTGATAATTTTCTTCTCGAGCCGGAATGTTTGTATAAAGCTGCTATAGATGTTGGCAGTTTTAAAGAATATATCGAATTCGGGAATTATTACCCTGGTATACGCGCGGCAATACCTGCCGCATACCAGAATGCAATTTGTGATGGTTTGCGAGAAATTTTTTCAAACATATTTGGCGTATCAAGCAGTCGTCGAGCCAAGACAGCAAGCTGTTACTCATTAACCACAACAAAACCCGAAGATCTTTCAATTCTACAAAAATTGCCACATTTTGATTCCTTTGATTCAGATTTTTTTGCAGTTCTCCATTATCTTTGTAATGAAAGCTATGGGGGTACAGCTTTTTTTCGACATCAAAAAACCGGTTATGAATCCATTGATCGAGAACGGATGAAAGAATATTGGCCTGTTGTTGAACAAGAGCTACAGGATAGTGGCGAGCCACGGGCAGCTTATATTGATGAAGAAACAAAACATTATGAAAAAACTGCTGAGTTCACAGCACGCTATAACCGCTTGTTGATTTATCGTGGAAAGATGCTGCATGCTGGAATTATTAAAGGTGAAAAAAGTTTGTCTCCAGACCCGAGTGTCGGTCGTTTAACGGCCAATAGCTTCATCAGCTTTCCGATATAAAACAAATGATGGATTGTTTGCTATGCAAATGAAAAGACAGCCTCCCAAAAGTATAATCATTGTTGGGGGTGGAACTGCAGGCTGGATGGCAGCTAACTGGTTGGCACATTATTGGCGAAATCAGGAGTGCAAGATTACGCTTATAGAGTCTCCGGAAGTTGGTATTATCGGCGTTGGTGAAGGTTCAACTCCCTACCTGCGCAATTTTTTTCGCAATCTCGGCATTGCCGAGAATGAATGGATGCCCGCCTGCAATGCAACCTATAAGGCCGGCATTAGCTTTCCTGATTGGGTAGATCATCCAAATAATCGTAACTATTTCCATCCTTTTTTTACTTATCTCGATATCCAGAGTGGAGAGCGATTTTTCTACAACGCCTGTCAACGTCGGCGAGGATTGGATGTGCCTGCTCATCCCAATGATTTCTTTGTTACTGCAGCATTGGCGCGAGCCAGATTGGCGCCTGTCCCTAGGCATAAACTCGATTATGAACCTGATTATGCATACCACTTTGATTCGGGCTTGTTAGGCCTTTTTCTGTCACAGCGAGCCAGGATGGCCGGGGTAAATCATATATCGGACACAGTGACCAATGTTGAGCTTACTGAATCAGGTGAAATCGGTGGTTTGTATTTGCACAGTCAGGGCAGGTTGGATGGTGATTTCTATATAGATTGCACTGGCTTCTCTGGCGTACTCATCAATCGTGCTCTGGGAGAGCCCTTTATTTCTTTCGCAAATAATCTTTTTAATGATTGCGCGGTGGCTATGCCCACCCCAATGGATAATGGTCAGGATATTCCGGTAGAGACGATTTCCTGTGCGATGAAATATGGGTGGTCATGGAAAATACCGCTTACTAATCGTTATGGCAATGGTTACGTCTACTCATCTTCTTTTGCATCTCAGGAGCAGGCAGAAAAAGAGTTACGTGAACACTTGGGTGATTCGGCAAAAGGGCAGGAAGCTCGTCATTTAAAGATGAGGATTGGCCGGATCGAACGTCATTGGAGCAAGAATTGCCTGGCGTTAGGATTGTCCCAAGGTTTTATTGAGCCGCTAGAGGCTACGGCATTAATGCTGGTGCAATTCACGATTGAAATGTTTTGCGCAGTCCATGATTCAGCCGATACTTTGGTTACGGCACGCCAAACACTGAATCAAAAAATTAATATGATGTTTGATGGAGTAAGGGACTACATTGTTGCTCATTATCAGCTTAATTCAAGAACCGATACGGATTATTGGATTGAGAATAGAGAGCATACGAATATTTCAAGTAATTTAGCAGAGATATTTCATTCTTGGGATTCAGGTGCAGATTTTGAAGCGATCTTGACAAAGTTAAAGGCAACACAAGTTTACCTTCGTCCTTCATGGTATTGCTTGCTGGCAGGTATGGGACGTTTCCCTAGCCGGCTACAACCACCTACTAATCCCATGCTGATTCAAGCAGCCCCTGCATCTCGAACTTACTGTGATGCGATAGCTAAAAAGCTATTTTATGAGCATCAAGCGCACCTCCAGGAAGTCTATGGAGATTCATGGAGGCGCTAGTTATCTCATGCTCTGGAATCAAGCTCGACGTTGTTCTTGGCTTTCTTCTTCTGAGCAAGAGTGGAGATTGCTCCAAGCGATAGCAGGTGAGCATAGATTGGAGCCAGGTAGCCACGCTTGCGTAGTTCTGTAAATGTTGAGTCAGTAAGCTCATTGAGCTTTTTATTATCAACAGCATAAATCCCATTCAATGAGTAACTCCCGCGTACATCGTTCTCGATATTTATAGTTAGAGACATGGGTGAAAGTAGTTCATGTTGTATTAAATAATTTATGAAAGAGGATGTAATTGGGATTTGGTTGATAAGGGTCGACATTAGATTTTTTTTCTTTATCAGAAAGTCGGATTCGGCCCCGGCTTCATCAAATAGCTTTTCGCCATCTGATTCATTCACCAAGGGGCTTCCCAAATCAATACACACGGTGAAGTGATCAGTGTCATTTTGTTTGGGTATTAAGACGAACGGGGCTGTACGTGCAGCAAGTGGAATATAACTATTCCACTCAGTGGGCGTATAGAAAAGGTTCTCTCCCGGTTCAAGCCCCGTCATCACAACACTACGAAATGTATTGCTTTCAGCATCTTTAACAAAAACTATCGGATAGTTGAGAGCTGCTACCGTAAATTCATGAGCTTGTAAGGGAAGTAAATGTTGGTTTTGGGTTAATAAATAGGCGCTGTCTGATTTGACGCGAGTATTTTGATGTTTTTGTTTGTCCAGCGCGACGATTTGGGATGTCATGAATAGCTCCAGCTCATTGAAAAAATAAATGATTAGATAGTTTATGAGATTCACTATACCGTGAGTCGTTTATAGCAGCTATA